>JAILBD010000202.1 GCA_024681275.1 Erysipelotrichaceae bacterium | reverse complement strand
TGACAGAGTCAAAGTCTGTTGCCTTACCACTTGGCTACATCCCAAAGTGGTGGAGAGGGGCAGATTCGAACTGTCGAACTCGTAGAGAGCTGATTTACAGTCAGCCGCGTTTAGCCACTTCGCTACCTCTCCACAGGCTATTAACTACGCTCACCCAACTTGTGAACGCTTAAAAATAATAACATAAAAAAACGGTTTATGCAATACCGTTCAGAAAAAGAAAAAAAGATGAAACAGATAAAAAAGAGGTCATGATGACCTCTTATCCGATGTACTCGATCTCTGATATCTGTTTGATGCGTCTGCTGTGTCTTTCATCACCTGAGAACTTCGTCGTCAGGAATGCATCGACGATATCGTTGGCCAGCTCAGTGGATACGATGCGTGCACCGAAACAGATGATGTTTGCGTTGTTGTGTTCTCTTGTGAGACGCGCGGATGTCGCTTCTGAGCAGCAGCAGGCTCTGATGCCTTTGTGTTTATTGCAGGCGATAGAGATGCCTACGCCTGTGCCGCAGATCGCGATGCCCAGGTCGATCTCTTCGTTCTGGATGGCTTTTGCCAGTTTTGAGCCAGCTATCGGATAGTCATAGGAGTCCGTCGAATCGGTACCGAAATTGACGACTTCATAACCTTTTTCCTTCAGATGACTGAGGACGCTGTTTTTTAGATCGACAGCGGAATGATCATTGGAAATTCCTACTTTCATGTATTAACTCCTGTCTAATAACACATCAATAATATCACACATTTGATGCTATAATGAGGTGTATGGGTTTTGAAGTTGAAACATTGAAGTTTGAAGGTCCTTTGGATCTGATGCTGCATCTGATCCGCGAACAGCAGCTGGATATCTTTGATCTGGATATGGAGGTGCTGACAGACCAGTACATCGATTATCTGCATCAGATGGAAGAACTGGAACTCGAGGTGGAGAGTGAATATCTGGTCGAACTGACGACTCTGATCGAATATAAATCAAAAAAACTTCTGCCTAAAAAGCCTGATGAGAAGGATGACGATCTGGAAGATCCCAAGGATAAACTGGTCAGAAGGCTGCTTGAATATCAGAAATTCAAGGAAGTCTCCAGAACCCTCTATGATTCTTTCGTGGAAAGACAGGATCAGCTGTCCAAGCCGGTCTCTTTTGAAGAGGTCGTCAAGCTTTCCAATGAGAACGATCAGAAGATCGAAGGCGATCCTTATGATCTGCTGAAGGCGATGAACAAGGTCCTGCGTCGTTTGCAGCTGTCAAGACCTCTGGATATCAGATTCACACAAAAGGAACTTTCTCCGGAGGACAGGATCCTGCAGATCAAGGCGAGACTTAAGGATCTTCCTGAGACTTTCAGCTTTGAGACGCTTATCGAGGATTGCGACAATATCCATGAGTACGTCATCACTTTCATCGCCATCCTGGATATGGCGAAGGACCATTATCTGGTCTTTACAGTGGATGATCAGGAGAACATCTGGTTCAGTAGGGGTAGCAACAATGAATGAAGTAAACGTAGAAGAAATGACAGCTGAAGAAGAAAAAGATGCAGCTGAAGAAAAAGAGATATATGAAGAAGTTCCTGTTGAGAAGGACAATTTTTCCCATGGTGAAAATGTGAAACAGCCGGACAATATGGAGGCCATCGTCGAAGGCCTACTGTATATCGTCGGGGAAGACGGTGCCAGAGTGGAACAGCTGGCGGCAGCGATCGATAAATCGTTGGAGGATACCAGGATCATCCTGGAGAACATCCAGGAGAAGTATGCCAGCGAGCTCTTCGGTATCGAACTGGTCGCTTATGGTTCCGTCTACAAGTTCATCTCCAAAAAGGATGTCTATCCGTATGCCCAGGAACTTTTCGGTGCTTCCAAACAGACCACCCTGTCGCAGGCGGCTCTGGAGACCCTGGCGATCATAGCCTACAAGCAGCCGATCACCCGCGTCGAGATCGAAGAACTCAGAGGCGTAGGTGCTGAAGTGATGCTGAGGAAGCTGATGGCCCGCAATCTGATCAGGGAAGCGGGACGTTCCGAAGCGGTGGGCAGGCCGATCCTCTATGAGGTGACAGAGGAATTCATGGATTCCTTCAAGCTATACACGCTCAATGAGCTTCCTGATCTTCCTGAATACAATAAGGAGGAAGGAGAGAGCGACGATCTGTTCGAATAAGAGCTCACAGGAGCTCTTTTTGTATGGCTTCGATCTGGTCTTCGCTGTAGACCCTGAATCCTTCTTGCAGACAGATCCTGGTGAAGATACCGTTTCCGCTGATGAGTTTCCCGCTGAATGTTCCGTCATAGATCCGCCCGTTTCCGCAGCTGGGTGACTTCTGTTTCAGGATGAGGAAGTCACAGTCTCTGACCTTTTCCAGGCAGAGTCTTGCGCCGGCGGAGAGTTTTTCACTGACTTCTTCACCGCCCGATGTGTAGACCTTGCCTTCCCGGATCTCGAGAGCTTCATGCGGAATGGGGAAAAGGGCTCTGAATTCCGGACAGACCGCGACAAGCTCGTGTCCTTTCAGCAGCTTGAGGATCTCGTCATTTCGTTTGTCTGTACCGTCGTAGCGGACCTTGTATCCGAGAAGACAGGCGGAGATACCAATTTTCATGATTTCAGTATATCGTATGGTATCATATTTGGTGGAGGTAAAGAAAATGTCTGAATGCACACATGACTGCAGTACCTGTTCTGAGAACTGCGCTTCCAGAGCACCGGAACCTGTCGTTCCGACTGCAGATACAAAAATAAAAAAGATCGTCGGCGTCTTATCCGGAAAAGGTGGGGTAGGCAAGTCCATGGTCTCTGCGCTTCTGGCGGTCCAGCTGGCGGAGCAGGGCTACAGTGTCGGCATCATGGATGCCGATATCACCGGTCCGTCCATCCCGAAGATGTTCGGCCTGAATCAGCAGCTTTACGGCGATGAGAAAGGTATCTTTCCGGCTGTTTCGACTCTTGGCATCAAGGTCGTTTCGATCAACATGATGCTGGAGAACGAGGATGATGCGGTCTTATGGAGAGGTCCTATCCTGGGCGGTCTGATCAAGCAGTTCTATACGGAAGTCCACTGGGGCGAACTCGATTATCTTCTGATCGATATGCCTCCTGGAACATCCGATATCGCGATCTCAGTCATCCAGCAGATCCCGGTCGATGAATTCATCATGGTCACCACTCCTTCCAAACTGGTCTCCATGGTCGTCGGCAAGGCGATCAATATGGCAAAGACGGTCAACAAGCCGATCGTGGGTCTGGTCGAAAACATGGCCTATGTGAAGTGCGATGCGTGTGGCCATGAGATCAATATCTACAGGAACGATGAGACGGCTGCGACCGCTGAAAAGTACGGTCTGGAGGTCGTCGGCAAACTGCCGATCGATCCGGAACTGGCCAATGATGCCGATGAAGGAAACATCGAATCTTTCAAAGGCGACTATCTCAAAGCGCTATCTGAAAAACTGAAGTAAGGCGATGCCTTACTTTTTTGTATTATCATTAGATATAGATGGCTATGATAAACAGGATCGATAAACTGTCTGCGGAAGAACTGGAAAGAGTGCGTCAGATCGTATCTGAAGCTTTTGTCAGCAATGAACTGTTCCACAATTGGGGCACTCCGAAGGAAAGGCGGGAAGATGTACTGAAGTACATGCGCATCTATGTCGATTTTGTGTATGAAGCGAAAGAGCTCTATGGAAATGAAGATCTGACCGCTTTCATCGGGCTTGAAGATTCGGCGGATGCCAGGATATGGCCGCGTCTGAAGATGATCTTCAGACTGTTCCGCCAGCTGGGATATTCCAGGATCAGAAGCTTTATGGCTTATGCGAAACAGATCGAAGGATCCAACAGGGAATATGCTTCTGAAAGGCATCTGGATGTCCTGATGGTCTGTGTCAGCAAGGACAGGCAGGGCCAGGGTCTGGCCAAAGAACTGGTGAGATTTGCTGAGGATATGGCGGATGAAAAAGGGATAGCACTGCTGTTTGATACGGATATGAAGGATTATGCGGATCTTTATGAGCATCTGGGCTGTACACTCTACAACACGGTCACTGCAGATAATGGCGTGACCAGATACAGTCTGGTCTATGAGGGTAGAAACGAGGGTATGGAGAAAGAGATATGATTTGGGAAATATTGAAGATCAAAGAAACGAATGACAAGAAGCAGATCCGTGATGCCTATCGGGAACAGCTTTCCTATACCAATCCGGAGGATAAGCCGGAAGAGTTCAAGAGGCTGCGTGAAGCTTACGAGGCGGCTCTTGCGTATGCCGACGAACATCGCGATGAGACCTTTAAGACACCGATCGAACAGTGGTGCGATGAGCTCCGCGATCTGTATTCGGATTTTCAGGGACGTCAGGATGTGAAGAAGTGGCAGAAACTCCTCAATGAGAAGATCTGTCTGTCTATCGACAGCAGGATGGAATGTGAAGAGAGACTGCTTCAATTCCTGATGGAAGACTACTTCCTTCCTCATGATATCTGGATCTATCTTGATTCTCAGTTCTCCTGGCAGGAGAGGCAGGAAGAACTATACGAGTCGTATCCGCGTGATTTCATCGATTATGTGATCCTGAACGGGATCCGTTTTGACGATACACTTCCTTTCGGCCTGTTTGAACCGGGAAGGGATGGCAATCTGTGCCGAAGATACCTGGATCTGTTCTATAAGTCAGGTAATCAGAACGATCCTGATGAGGCGATGTCGGCAGCTGAAGAGATGATGGGGCTTTCCGAGCAGCATCCTTACGGAACGGGCAGATATCTGATGATGAAGATCGCAAATGGCGATCCTGAGGCAAAAGGAAAGCTGGAAGCTTTGCATCAGAAATATCCGGAAGATATGCATATCGCCCTTTTATTTGTTCAGAGCCTGTATGAAGGCGGGGAATACGATCGCTGTCTGGAAAAGATCGATGAGCTGAAAAAGCTCGATGAATCAAGTATCCGGCTTCGCTGGTATGAGGCTCTCTGTCTGGGCGACCAGAAGAGATTTTCAGAGGCGGTAAAGATCCTCAATGTATTGCTGGGAGATACGGCGGGCGATGTGCAGTCACAGTATGAAGTGGATCTCAAACGCAGAGAATACAATGAGTCGATCATTGAAGAACTCAGTTCAAAGATGGAAGAGGGCGGCGATGACAAGACAGCCATGGAACTTGCCTGGTCATATCTGGAGAATGACTATCTGGATAAGGCGAAGGAGGTCTCCGAGACGATTTCTCAGGATTATGAAGACCGTTTTTCTTATTTCAATCTGATGAGTTCGATCGCTCTGTCCAAGGAAGAAAACGGGAAGGCGGTTTCCTACCTTGAAAAGCTCATCCAGGCGGCAGAAGATCTGCCTGAAGACGATAAAGAGAATATCAAAAGGCGCAAGAGGATACCTGAATTCCTGATGAAACTTGCGTACTGTCTCGATGCAGGGGGAGATCTTCAGAAGGCGGAAGAAGTCTATGACAGGGCTCTTGATCTGGCGGAAAACAAATCGGAAGTCCTCCTCCATCTGAGCCGTGTGAGTTTCAACAGGCACGATTATGACAAGACGATCGAATACTGCAAGAGGATCGTTAAAGAATATCCGGGTCTTTATCAGGGCTATCTGACCATGGCAATGGCCTGGTTCTATAAGCGCAATGACCGTGAGGCATACAACGCAGTGGAGCGTTCACTGGACCTCTATCGCAGCGATCTTTATGCCTATGCTTTGAAGGCGCGCATACTGATACGAAACGATGCGGCTGATGAGGCGAGAAACATCATAGAATTTCTGGAGCAGAACGGTCTAGAAGATGATGCGACAGTCCTCTTTGTCAAAGGCGTTCTGAAAGAGGATGCCGAAAAGGATGCGGAAGAGGCGGAAAGACTCTATGAGAGATCGCTGGAGAAACTGGAAGGGCACGAAAAGAATCAGGAATATGGCGCTGAACTGCTGTATCGTCTGATGGATCTCAAAGGCGCACATCTCAATGCCAATAAAAAAGAAGACAGGGATCTGCTGCTGGATCTGGCTGACAGAGGCCTGAAATGCAACAGTGAACACTATGGTCTGCGGGACTACAAGGCCTGGCTGCTGGTGAGAGCCAGGGACTATGATGCGGCTATGGCGATCTACAAGGAACTGGAGAAGAACCCTTATCATTCGCCTTCTGTCGAATCGCAGATCGGCTATATCTACTATCAGGAACTGGAGAAGAATGCCGACAAGGCTCTGGAATATTATAAAAAGTCTTTGGAAAACAACGGAAACATCTCCGGCCATTTCTATGCAGGCATGTGCTGCATGTACATGATGCGTCTCGACGAGGCAAAGGAGCACTTTGAGGCTCTGGATAAGGCTGAGGAGAATTCTGTCGATGCGCCATATCGCCTGAGTTTTGTCTATGCGATGGAAAATGATCTGGATATGGCTTTGCGTAAGATCGATGAAGTCATCGAGATCGTCAAAGACAGGGAAGGCGACCAGTCTTCATACTACACACGAAAAGTGAACATCTTGAGAAGGATGGGCCGTTTTGATGAGGCCATCGACACGATGAAGCAGGCGATGGAGAAATATGGCTATAAAGGTGAACGAACGATCTTCCAGATCCTCGCTCAGAGCAGACGTCTGGATGAGGCTGAAAGATATCTGAAAGACTGGGCGGCAAAAGACAGGAAAAACAGCGATCTGCAGGACTGCTGCATCCTTCTGCAGATGTACCGGGGCGATTTCAAAAAGGCCCGCAAAGAGAGGAAGAGGATCCCTTCTGCCCTTGAAAAAGGCAGGGCTTTGGAAGTGGATCAGATCCTGTATGAATGCTTTGAGGATTATGACAAACAGCTGTCTGCGATCATCAAGTGGCTGGAATACCGCAAAGAGAACGGCGCCTTTGATCTTTCCCGTATCCAGGGAACCCTGTCTCTTTGTTATTTCCGTCTCGGCGATATGAAAAAAGCGAAGAAATATGCTTTGGCCGCACTGGAAGAGATCGATGAACATCTGAACAGTTTTGACCCGGACAAGCTCCTTTTCATGGCGAGAAAGATCCGTATCCTGGCGATACTGGGAAAAAAGGAAGAGATGGAAGAGCTGATCAGGGAGTGCCAGAAGACGCCTCACTGTCAGTTCTGCCCGGAGCGTCATTGCAAGGATGTCGATTTCTTTACGATGGGGGCTTGCGAGATCCTGGGTGATTATCAGAAAGCCTATGAGATCGCCTGCGCAGCCGCAGACAGGTATCCGGATGAAGAGGATTTCATCATCGCGAAGCACACGCTTCAGAAGGCGGTCTAGGATATGCTGATAGGGATAGACCTGGGGACAACAAATTCGCTGGCGGCCTGTTTTTCAGATGGAAAAGTCTGCCTCATCCCCAATGCGCTGGGAAAGATGCTGACGCCTTCTGTCGTCGCAGTCGATGAGAAGGGACAGGTCCTGATCGGAGAGACGGCAAAAGAATACGGTTATCTGCATCCTGAAGCTAGGGCCAGACTTTTCAAGCGCAGCATGGGAACAGACAAGACCTATGAGTTATCAGGCATGACTTTCCGCAGCGAAGAACTGTCCTCTTTGATCCTGCGCAGTCTGAAAGAAGACGCGGAAACCTATCTGCATCAGACAGTCGATGAGGCCATCATTTCCGTTCCGGCTTATTTCAATGATCATCAGCGCAAAGCGACCAAGGAGGCGGGGGAACTGGCGGGTCTCAAGGTGACGAGGATCATCAATGAACCGACCGCTTCAGCGATCGCTTACGGCGTTGGAGAAAAGGGAAACAGCGAATGCTGCATGATCCTGGATCTGGGAGGCGGCACTTTCGATGTGACAGTACTTGAATACTATCGCGACATCATGGAGGTCTATGCCATTGCCGGAGACAACTCGCTGGGTGGAGAGGATTTCACGATGCGGCTGACGGAGATGTTCATGGATCGCTGCGGTCTGAAGCACTTGAGCGATCTGAAAACGCTCAGCGATATCTACAAAGCCGCCGAAGCTGCAAAATGCAACTTTGAAAAACAAAGCGAGGTCTTGATCCGGGTGAAGATCGACGGTGAATTTCATGAGGAGAACTTCACCATAAATGAATTCGAAGAGGCTTGTCTGCCTCTGCTGGAAAAACTGCGCAAGCCGATCGAAAAGAGCCTGAAAGATGCCAAGATCAGCCTGAACGATCTGGATCGCATCATCCTGGCGGGCGGGGCGACGAGACTGCCGATCGTGAGGAACTACATCAAACGGATGACCGGTATCTATCCTGAATTCTCTGTCGATCCAGATACTTCGATCGCACAGGGCGCCGCGCTGGTCTGCGCGATGAAAGAGAGAAGGGAAGAGATCGAGGAAGTCATCCTGACGGATGTCTGCCCCTTTACCCTGGGAACGGAGGTGCTTTCCTTTGAAGGGGCATTCCTGGATGAACTGCGTTATCTGCCGATCATCGAACGCAACACGATCATCCCGGTCTCCAGAACGCAGACCGTCGTCACTTCCGAGGATGATCAGAAGATGGTGACTGTCAAGATCCTGCAGGGAGAAAGCCGCATCCCTTCGGCAAATCTGCTGATCGGTTCCGTCAGTGTCGATGTGCCACCTGCTCCGAAAGGTCAGGAGGCGATCGATATCACCTATACCTATGATGTGAATTCGCTGCTTGAGGTGAAGGTGAAAGTCCTTTCGACCGGCCTGGAGAAGACTGTGATCATTCAGGATGAAGACAAGAGGATCTCCGAAGAGGAGGCGCAGAAGCGTCTGGAGAAACTCGCCTATCTCAAACGCAATCCCCGTGAAGATGAGGAAAACCTCTACACGCTGATGAAGGCGAGACGCGTCATCGAAGAGAGGGATGCGGATGATACGGCTGAACTGGAAGAGGCCCTTGGCTCATTTGAAAGAGCTCTGGACGAAGGAACGAGACTTGAAGCAGATAAAAGGCGCAAGGAGGTCCTTTCTCTCATCGAAGAGATCGAAGCGATGAACATGCCTTCCTTCCTTTCTTAAAGACTGAATAAAACAGAAGAAAAAACACTGTCAGGCGACAGTGTTTTCGTTTTCAATGGCAGGGGAGGTAGGGGTTGAACCCACACCAACGGTTTTGGAGACCGGTATACTACCGCTATACTACTCCCCTATGCGCATTCTTTATTTTATCTTAAAGCTATTTTTTTCGCAAGGTATATAATATAGGTATGGAGAAGTTTATCCTCAGCAAGGTTAAACCGGAATTCTACCAATCTATCGCAGATTTCCGAAAAGAGATTTTTGATGGTGACAGGGAATTCGACGGCTGCCAGCAGCTGGATCGCTACGATGATATCGAGAAGTGGGATCTCAACTGCAAACTGTTTGAAGATCCTGCGACCGTTCCGCCGGGTTATTCCCTGGGTTTTCAGTATCTTTACCTTGACGGCAAAGATGTGGTGGGCATGATCAATCTGAGACCCCTGGCTGAAGAACACGTCTTTTTAAAGCGTTTCGGCGGACACATCGGGTACAGCGTGAGGCCTTCCAGGCGCAACCACGGGATCGGTACCATGATGCTGAGAGATATGCTTCAGCTCTGCCGGGACCAGTTTGGTCTCAAGAGGGTCCTGATCACCTGCCTGGAGGGGAACGAGGCTTCCAAGAAGGTGATCATGAACAATGGCGGTGTCTATGAGAATGAGATCTTGTATCCGCCGGAAGACAAGTATATAGAGAGGTATTGGATCAGATTATGAAGATAGGTGAGTTCTCCGACTCTTTTCTGCCGATCATCGATGGCGTGGGCAGAGTCGTCTACAATTACTGTGATACAATAGCCCGCAAGGGTCATGAGTGCACGGCTGTCGTGCCTCTGGATAAATTCGGATACCGCGGAAGATTTCCGTTTGAGATCATCGATTACTATTCCCATTCCATCCCGATCATGTCGAAATATGATGCGGGTCTTCCTTTTGTCGATGTGCATTATAATGCCAGACTGAAGATGACGGATTTCGACATCGTCCATGTCCATACGCCGTTCATTGCCGGAACGGAAGGGATCAAATATGCCAGAGAGCACAAGATCCCTCTGGTGGGAACTTTCCACTCCAAGTATTACGATGATTTTCTGCAGATCACCGGGTCAAGGTATATCGCGGGACTGGGAACGGATATCATCGTGAAGTTTTATGAACAGTGCGATGAAGTCTGGGCTGTTTCTGAAAGTTCAGCGAAGACACTGAACGAATATGGCTACAAGGGAAAGGTCGAGGTCATGCCCAACGGAATGATGATCAAGGAGCTGGATCCTTCGTGGAGACAGCTGGCCAAGGATCATTTCGGCATCGATGATGATCCTTGTCTTCTGTTTGTTGGCCAGATGAACTGGAAGAAGAACATTCAGAAGATCCTGGAAGCGGCTTCGCTTCTGAAGAAGGAGGGGATCAGCTTCAACCTGATCCTTGCCGGAAAGGGTCCTCATGAAGAAGAGATCAAGGCGAAGATCAGAGAACTGGGGATCGAAGAAGACAGCTATATCGTCGGTCATGTTTTGAGAGAGGATCTGCTGATGGGGCTGTACATGCTGGCGGATCTCTTTGTCTTCCCGTCCATCTATGACAACGGACCGATGGTGGTCCGCGAGGCGGCGAATGCCGGCACGCCTTCGATCGTCGTTGGCGGTTCCAGTGCCGCAGAGGGGATCGATGACGGTGTGAACGGCTTCTATTGCGAGGATGACGCTCAAAGCATCTGCGATGTCATCAGGAAGGCTTTTGAAGACAGAGAGAAGACGGCCATGATCGGCGCCCAGGCCAAGGATACGATACCGGTCTCCTGGGATGACCTGATCGATTCGGTCATCGATCGTTACCAGTATCTCATCGATAAGCGCAAGGGACTCCTATAGGAGTCCTTTTTGATATGTTATAATTGTGATAAGAGAAGCGATTCTACCATAGGAGGAAAATAATAAATGGCAACACCACATAATTCGGCGGCTTTAGGCGATATCGCCAAGACAGTCCTGATGCCCGGAGATCCTTTGAGGGCGAAATTCATTGCGGATACTTTCTTAGAGGATCCGGTACAGTTCAACACCGTCAGAAACATGCTTGGTTACACAGGCACCTACAAGGGCAAGAGGGTATCGGTCATGGGTTCCGGCATGGGTATCCCTTCGATCAGTTTGTACGCATATGAGCTCTACCGTTTCTATGGCGTAGAAAACATTATCAGGATCGGTTCCACCGGTACTTACAAAGAGGATATCGATGTCTTCGAGACGATCCTGGCGACTGCATCTTATTCTGACTCTTCATATGCGAAGTGCATGTGCGGCGATGAGGATGTCTTCCAGTATCCGGATGAGGATCTCAACAGGAGACTGAAGAAGGCGGCTGAGAAGCTGGACATCAAGGTCAGGGAAGGAAGGATCTGGTCAAGCGATGTCTTCTACTATGATGAGGTCATGCTGCCAAAGGCTTTGCAGACAGCGATCGACAACGAACTGCTTTGCGCTGAGATGGAATCTTTCGGACTCTTTGCAACAGCGAAGAACCTGGGCAAGAAGGCAGCCTGCATCCTGACAGTCTCCGACAACATCATCACGCATGTTGAGACGACAGCGGAAGAGAGACAGGAAAAGCTCCTTGACATGATCAGGATCGCTCTGGAAGCAGTCGAGGAAGAATGATGAGAGTGCTCAATTTCGGTTCCCTGAACTATGATCATGTCTATGAGATGGATCATTTCACGGAGCCAAAAGAGACGCAGTCCTCCCTTTCCTACATACGCAATTACGGTGGCAAAGGTCTCAACCAGTCGATCGCACTGGCCAAGGCCGGACTTGATGTCTGCCATGCCGGAAAGGTCGGAAGTGATGGCCAGGATTTTATCGATTATCTCAATAGTTACAACGTCGATACGAAGTATCTCTATAAAGATGACAGTGAGGCGACAGGCCATGCGATCATTGAGATCTGCAAGGGACAGAACCGCATCATCCTGCATGGCGGTGCGAATCAGTCGATCGATGACAGCCTGATCGACGATGTCCTGAAAGATTTTGGAAGCGAGGATGTCCTTCTGATACAGAATGAGATCTCTGATCTGGGATATCTGATCGACAGGGCCCATGAATTAGGCATGACGATCGTTTTCAATACGGCGCCGATGAACGAAAAAGTCTTCACCTATCCTCTGGATAAGATCGACATCTTTGTCGTCAACGAGATCGAAGGAGCCGGTCTGGCAGGAATTCGAAGCGATGATATCGATACCATCATCAGCGCTTTGAAAGAAAGATATCCGGATCGCAAGATCGTACTGACGGTGGGAGAAAAGGGTTCCTACTACATTGAAAACGATCTGCTCATCCATCAGGATATCTATGAAGTCGAAGCGGTGGATACGACAGCCGCAGGAGATACCTTCACCGGTTTCTTCCTGGCATCCTATCTGAAGGATGGGGATGTGAAGAAGGCTCTTGATCTGGCCGCCAGGGCTTCCAGCATCACTGTGCAGGGAAAGGGTGCTGCCATGTCGATCCCTGATATCTCACAGTTATGAAATATGTCGATATGCACTGCGATACCATTACCGGGCTCTATCGCAGCAATGCTTCACTGAGAAAAAACGGGATGCATATCGACCTTGAGAAGATGAAGAAGGGCGGATGTCTCTTGCAGAATTTTGCCGTCTTCACTTTCCTTCCGAAACAGGATTCTTCTTTCACCTGGGCTGCGATCGAATATTATTACAAGCAGCTGGAGGAGAATCAGGATAAGATCAGACCGGTCTTTTCCTATGAAGATATCCTGAGGAATGAAAAAGAAGGATATATGAATGCCATGTTGACACTGGAAGAAGGCAGTGTGATCGACAATGACCTCGATAATCTGAACAGATTCTATGATAGGGGCGTACGCATGATCACTCTGACCTGGAACTTCGTCAACGGCATCGGTTCTCCGAATTTTACACCGCAGGAAGGTCTGGACCGCGAACAGATGTTACGCGCCGTGAATACGAAAGACGGTCTGACGGACTTTGGCATCGAATATGTCAGAAGGATGAATGATCTGGGCATGATCGTCGATGTCTCACACCTTTCCGATGCGGGCTTCTATGATGTGCTCAGGTACAGCAAAAAGCCTTTTGTGGCGTCGCATTCCAATGCCAGGAGCGTTTGTTCCGTGGCCCGGAATCTGACGGATGACATGATCGAAAAACTGGCAGCTGCCGGCGGAGTGACGGGACTCAATTACTGTTCCTCTTTCATTCATGAGAAGGATGATGACTACACCTCGATCGAGGGCATGGTCGAACACATCCGTCATATCGCCAAAGTCGGCGGCATCGACTGCATAGGCCTGGGTTCTGATTTTGACGGCATCGGCAGCAAGCTGGAGATCGTCGACTGTTCCGGGATGCAGAAACTCTATGAGGCTTTGAAGCCGTATTTCACGCAAGAGGAGATCGAAAAGATCTTCTACGGGAACGTGCTCAGGGTCTATAAAGAGGTGATAGGTTAAAAGAAAGCTTGTCGGATGACAAGCTTTCTTAGTATTTACAGGTCCTGTTCAAGCCTGTACATCGCTTCCAGGGCGGTGAGGATCTCTCTTCTTTCTCCCTGAGCGGTCCTTTCTGCGCCGTTCTGATAGGAACCGATGGAGTCTTCGGTGTTTTCTCCCCAGAGGACGACGTTGTTCAGGATGGAGGCGGTGTGAATATTTCTGAGCCTGCCGACGACATAGAGGGCGGCTGTTTCAAAATCGGATGCCAGGACTCCTTTCTTCGACCATTTCTGTGAATCGGCGGCGTCTTCGTCGTAGTAGAAGGATTCGTGTGAAAGGACGATGCCCGTATGATGTTCATAACCGTTCTCTCTGGCGACATCTGCGCAGTGGCTGATCAGCCTGTGATCGGGAACAGCCGGATAGATCGGATCGATATAGGTCTTTGAGGTGCCTTCATCGCGGACTGCACCTTCACAGATCACCAGGTCTCCCAGACCGATACCTTCCTGCATGGCACCGGCAGAGCCGATGCGCATCATGGTATGCACGCCGATGTTCTTCAGTTCTTCGATGGCGATGGCGACTGAGGAACCTCCCATGCCTGTCGAGATGCCGATGACTTTCATGCCTTTGTAGGTGCCTATGATGGAGCGGTATTCCCTGTTGAAGGTCAGTTCTCTGACATCATCCAGAGTCGATGCGATCACATCGACTCTTTTCGGATCACCGGGCATCAGAGCGCATGGTGCACTTGCGCTTTCATCCAACTGAATGTGAGGCTGCTTCATTCGTTCACCTCTTTCAGATGTTCATCCAGAGCGGCATAAAGCCTGTCCAGGATCTCTTTCTTGTCTTCCTCATTCAGGAAACAGTGCTTGATGGAGTTGATGTTCATCAGGATGAGGTCTTCATATTCAAAGCCCATCTCGTTGAGACAGTGATCATACTCGTCGTCGAGTGTGATGCGGGACATGGTCATATTGTCGGTGTTGATCGTGATCGGAACACCTAAAGCGTAGAGATTGTAAGCCGGGTGCAGTTCATAGGAACTTCTTGTCTGACAATGAACGTTGGAAGTCGGGCAGATCTCCAAGGCGATCTGATGATCGGCGGCATAACGGCTCAGATATGGATTCTCATAGATGTGGTGGCCATGTCCGATCCTGACAGCACCCATTTCAATGGCATCCCTGACAGTCGTCCAGTCCTGAGAATCTCCGGCGTGGCAGATCACAGGGGTACCGTAACTTCTGGCTTTTTCAAATAATGGGGCAAATTTGGAAAGCGGGACGAAACCTTCCGCACCGGCCAGATCCATGCAGACGACGCCCTGATCCAGATATCTGTGGGTGATCTCGGCTGTTTCCATGTTGGCATCCCAGTTGATGTCTTCGGTGCCGACACACATCATGCAGCAGATGATTCCGATCTTGATCGAAGGATTCTCTTCCAGACCCTGTCTTCTTCCTTCCAGGACGGCTTCGATCGCCTGAGCCTGACTCAGCTTCCCATTGGTATGCAGCTGCGGTGCGAAGCGGATCTCGGCGTAGGCAAGTCCCTGTTTTGCGAGATCTTCGATGAGTTCTCTGGTGATCCTGATCAGAGACGCTTCATCCTGCATCACCTGAAGAGGAGCGTCGAACATCTTGAGGTATTCGTTGACACTGCCGGAACGTGAACACTTTTCCATCCAGGCCTCATAACCTGCCAGATCGTCTGCAGGCATCGCAACGCCTTGTTTCTGGGCGAGTTCCAGGATCGTGGATGTACGGAAAGAGCCATCGAGATGCAAATGGAGATCGACTTTTGGAAATGAGTATTTCATATGATATTGACCATCCTTACAGTTCCATTATAGCTGATAGGAGCTGTGTTAGAATAAGAGTAGTTATTGCAGAGAGGATCATTTATGAGCCAGATAAAGAAAACACCTGTCATTCTGGATGGCGATCCCGGTCACGATGATGCGATAGGCTGGGTCTTGGCTTCCACGATACCGGAGTTCGACATCAGAGCGATCACGACAGTCGCCGGCAATCAGACTCTGGAGAAAGTGACTTACAACGCGAGACGTATCGCCGCTTTGCTGCACCTTGATATCGAGGTCGCGAAAGGAAGGAACAGACCGATCTGTTCGGATCTGATCATCGCACCGAATTTCCATGGTGAGACCGGACTTGACGGCCCTGAACTGCCTGAACCCGATCATGAGCTTTCAAAGCTTTCAGCGATCGAAATGATGGAAAAAGTTCTGAGGGAATCCGAAGAGAAGGTGACGATCATCACGACCGGCGCGCAGACCAATGTGGCAGCCCTGCTGCTGGCGCATCCGGAACTCAAGGAGAAGATCGGCATGATCTCGACGATGGGCGGCGGGCTCAGGAACGGAAACTGGACAGCGGGAGCCGAATTCAACATCCTGGTCGATCCGGAGGCCGCTTATACGGTCTATCATTCCGGTGTGCCTTTGCAGATGTGCGGACTGGATGTGACCGAACAGGCCATCGTCTATCCGGAGGACTGGGAGCGCATCAGAGCCTTGAACAATCCGGTCGCCAAAGTCGTTGCCGGGTGGTTCGATTTCTTTTTCATCCATATGAAATCACTTGGCTGGAAGGGCTGCTGCACGCATGATCCTTGTGCGGTCATGTCTCTCGTACATCCGGAGATCTTTGATATCCGGGATTATTATGTCGATATCGAACTCAGCGGGCGCTATTGCCGCGGAGCAACGGTCGCAGATTACAGAGGCAGACTGGGCAAAGAAGCAAATTGCCGCTGTGTCGTAGGTCTTGACAGAGAAAAGTTCGTCGACCAGTTGGTGGAAGCCTGTTCGAAGTATGAAGGATGGGAGGTCTGATATGAGTAAGATTCCTGTATGGATCGATACCGATACCGGTGTCGATGATGCTGTGGCACTCGTGACGGCAGCGACTCTGGAAGAACTGGAGATCGTCAGCGTATCCGCCGTGGCAGGCAACACTTCCCTCGAAAATGCTTTTCGCAACGCCAGGGATGTCCTTGCCTTATGCGGCAGGAAAGATATAAAGGTCTATCCGGGAGCGGAAAAACCGCTCTTCATCAAGCTGTTTACGGCCGAAAGAGTCCATGGTTCCAATGGCCTGGGCGGGGCGAAGATCCCTTTATCCGATGCTCCGCTGGAAACAAAGAAAGCCTGGGATGCCTTGTATGAGGCGGCGAAGGAATACAAGGGTGAACTGGTCGTCTGTCCGGTGGGACCACTGACCAATATCGCTTCCGCCATCATCAAGCATCCTGATATCGTGGACTATATCAAGGAACTGAACATCATGGGCGGTGCGGCGATCGGTGGCAATGTGACGCCGTGTGCCGAATTCAACATCTATACCGATCCGCAGGCTGCGGAAACGGTGTTCAGATCGGGGATCAAAGTCAACATGTTCGGTCTGGATGTGACGATCAGGGCTTATCTGGATGATGATGACATCGCCGAGATCTCTTCTTATGGCAATGCCGTCTCAGATCTGTTCAGAGATTCCAATCACCTGATCTATAAGGCCCAGGAGCGCCTAAACAGGAGCGGCCTGTGTGAACATGATTCCTGTCCGGTCCTTTATACAGTCCATCCGGAATGGTTTACGGGTCATGAATGTGGCGTTTATGTGGAAACTCAGGGTACAATTACTTTTGGCAAGACCGTGACAGACCTCTGGACGGATTACAAATTCGAGGATCGCCACTGCCGGATCTTCCTGGATCTGGACAGGGAGCGTTTCGTTCAAAGGATCAAAGAGGCTTATCGGTCGTTTTAGGAAGGGGATATGATGAAAACAGTTTGGGAAAAATACGATGCAAAGAAGATGAAGAAGGTCATGGCTTTCTCGGAAGACTACAAGGATTTTCTGGATCACGCAAAGACGGAGAGAGAATCTGTAAGCAAGTCGATCGAGCTGGCTGAGAAGGCCGGTTTCAAGGAGTTCGGGAAGACCAGGACGATCAAG
Source organism: Erysipelotrichaceae bacterium (assembly GCA_024681275.1). The sequence continues at coordinate 8,328 of JAILBD010000202.1, read as the reverse complement.
GCGGGAGACAGGTTCTATTTCAATAACCGGGGCAAGTCTCTGGCTCTGTTCGTCATCGGTAAAAAGCCGATCGAAGAGGGTATGAACATCCTTGGCGCTCATATCGATTCACCGAGGATCGATGTCAAGCTCAATCCTTTATATGAAGACAATGGCCTTCTGATGATCGATACACACTATTACGGCGGCATCAAGAAATATCAGTGGACCGCAAGACCGTTGTCCATTCACGGTGTCGTCTGCAAGAAAGACGGCAGCAAGATAGAAGTCAGGATCGGTGAGAAGGATTCCGATCCGATCGTGGAGATCTCCGATCTGCTGATCCATCTGGCTAAGGATCAGATGGCAAAGACCGGTTCCAATGTCGTCGAGGGCGAGGATCTCAACGCTCTGGCCGCTTCCATTCCGGCCAAGGGAGATGAGAAGGACAAGGATCTGGTCAAGAAGAATTTCCTGGATATCCTGAAGAAGGAATATGGTTTTGAGGAAGAAGATCTCATTTCTGCGGAACTGGAACTGGTCCCGTCAGGCAAGGCGAGGGATCTGGGTCTCGACAGAAGCATGATCATGGGCTACGGCCATGATGACCGGATCTGCGCATTCACTTCTCTGGCTGCCATCCTGGAGTCTGAGAGACCGGAGAGGACTTCTGTCTGTATCCTGACGGACAAGGAAGAAGTCGGTTCGATCGGCGCGACCGGCGCTCAGTCGTCATTCTTTGAGAATGCGGTCGCCGAGCTCATCAATACCAAAGGCGATTACAACGAGCTCAGGCTGCGCCATGCCCTGGAAAATTCCAGGATGCTGTCATCGGATGTTTCAGCGGCTTTTGATCCGAACTATCCACAGGTCAATGATCCGAAGAATGCCGCCTATTTTGGCAAGGGCATCTCTTTCAACAAGTATACAGGCCGCGGCGGCAAGGGCGGTTCCAATGATGCGACTGCCGAATTCATCGCCAAGATCAGGAGGATCATGGATGACAATGACGTCTCTTATCAGTTCACCGAGCTGGGCAGAGTCGATCAAGGCGGCGGTGGTACGATCGCTTACGTTTTAGGTAACAAAAACATGGATGTCGTCGATGCGGGTATTGCCGTGCAGAATATGCATGCCCCTTATGAGACTGCTTCCAAAGCGGATATCTACGAAGCGTATCAGGCTTACAAAGTGTTCCTCAAGGAAATGGATTGATGTTTGTTAAGTATGACGAATCAGTATTGTCTTATGTGGCTTCGATCAGAAGATATTTTGGTTTGTCATCATCTTACACAGCCGATCAGAGATTTTCAGAGTTTTTAGACAGACAAAGACCGCAAAAGGTCTTTGTTTTGTTGGTGGACGGCATGGGTGCCGAACACATCAGGAAAAAACTGGACAAGGATGCTTTCCTGAACAGACACCTCTTTGCCAGGACGACGACGGTCTTTCCGCCGACAACGACCGCGGCCACGACGTCGATACGGAATGGCAAGGCACCCAATGAGAACGCATGGCTCGGCTGGATGCAGTATCTGAAAGAGGCCGATGACATCATCATCCCGTTTAGATCGATGGGTTATTACAACGAGATCCAGTATGAGAAGGACATCTTTGAAAGATGTGTGCCGGTGAGCAGGACTGAAGACGATCTGAAAAAGATCGGGATAGCTGCCAGGATCCTTTTTCCGTCTTTTGAGGAGGATGGCTGCGAGGATTTTGACGAGATGTGTTCAAGGCTCCTCGATTATTCCTACGGCGATCATTATCGGTACATCTATGCCTATTGGGACAAGTACGATACCTATATGCATGAGTACGGTCCTTCCAGCAGGATCTGTGATACCTATCTGGAACACATCAACTGTGAGATCGAAGAGCTCTGCCGAAATCTGAACAGCGATACGATGCTGGTGGTGACTGCTGACCATGGCCAGGTGGATATCAGACGTTTCTATAATCTCTGCCGATCTCCGTTTGAGAAGTATTTCTATCGTCGGCCGGCACTGGAACAGAGGTCGATGGCTTTCTATATCCGCAAAGGGATGGAAAAGGAATTTGAAAAGGAATTCAAGAAGGCTTTTGAAAGGGACTACATCCTTTTGAGCAAGGCGCAGGTCCTGAGATCAAAGCTCTTCGGAGATCATCCGTCGCATCCGCGTTTTGAAGAGTTTATAGGCGATTATATCGGCATCGCCAAATCGGATATGGTATTGATCTATCGCGAAAGAGACGACTGCTACTATCAGGGTCAGCATGCGGGCATCCTGGATGATGAGATGATGGTGCCCATCATTGCGTATCAGAAAAACAGATGACTTTGTGCTATCATAAAAAAGTATATGAAAAAGATAACTTGCAAAAACTGTGGCGCCGTATTCAATGATGATCTTGAGAAGTGTCCATACTGTGGCACGATGAACAAGAAAGGGGCCTATAGAAATTTCCGGCAGAAAGTTTCTGCTGTGATCGATCAGATGCTGGGGTTGAAAGGTGAGACGCATCGTTCGATCTCCAAAGGCATCTTTTTGTCGCTGATTCGTTCCCTCATCATAGTCGCTGTCGTCATTCTGGCTGCCTATCTGTTCTCCAAAACGATGAATGTGAACTATTACAACGATAAGGAATATGATGAACAAGCTCTGAAGCAGATCGTTTGGATCGATGAGAATCTGGATAAGCTCAATGAGGCTTATGAAAACGAAGATTTCGATACGATCGAGAAGCTCTACTATGAGAATACTTCAGCTGTCAGTCAATGGACTTATTTCCCGATCTATTCCCTGAAAGATGAGTATAAGAACATCATGGAATATCCTTTTTTCAATGAATCTCTCTTGCAGAACGTCCTGTATTTCCTTTTCTATCCGGATTACTATGCCGGATATAACCGCATGACCAAGGAGTTTGAAGAGGAATATCAGCTTCTGCGCGAGTCTGTTCTGACTTTCATGAATACCAGAGGCTATACCGAGGCTTCTCTGGAGGAGATCTATCGGAAATGCTGTGACAGCTATGGATATGTTTCAGCTTCGGATCTCAAAGAATATGTGAAGGAGGCCGACAATGGTTAACTGTAAGAACTGCGGTGCGCCTCTGTCGTTGGATGAAGCCGTCTGTCCTCATTGCGGAACGCCCAATCCGGAGGCTCAGGAACACCTGAAAAAGCTCGCTCAGCTCAATAAGGATTTCAATAACGCGGAAAAAGAGGTCAAGGAAGAGGTCAAGAAGTCAAAACAGGGTTACAATGTCCTGGTCATCCTGGTGGTGCTTCTGCTGGCAAATCTTGTGGTCTTTGTCATGCATGGCGCCAGTTATGAGATCTCAGAGAAGATCATCGCTTCCAAGATGTCTGATGCCGAGATCAAGCAGACACTTGACGGATTGCTCGAGAGCGGAGAATATATCGAGATGTCCGTTTTCATGGATAAGTTCTATCTGCCTTATGACAAATATGGTGAATACAACACTGTGTCATATCTGGCTACCTATTATGACCGTGTCATCGAGAATGTGACGTTGTTTTATCATGCTCAGGATCCGTATTCTGATCCGCTGGTCAAAGCTTGTCAGTGTATCAAGGAGTTCTCTGATGAGTATCACAGGGTCATAAAACGGGATTTTGGCATGCAGTTTAAAGATCACTGCAGCAGGATGAACGAGGAATTTGAAGCATACATCAAGACTTATCTGAAACTGACGGATGAGGATATCGCTTCGATCCCTGACATGAGCGATTCGCAGCTGCTGGTCAAAGTGAGCGGGAGGCTGAACGATGAAGAGTAGGAACAAGAGCAAGTGGATCGGCTTTGCCAAGGTGATGATCTTTATCAGTATCTTCATCCTTTTCCTGAATGCCCTGGCACTGTTCACGGAGATCAAAAGGGATGTCATGTATGGATCAAGAGGCTATGGCTTGAGTGTGCTCAATGATTATTTCGATGAGGGCAATTATGAGAAGATCTACACTTCCAGTATCCGCAACAAGTATTCGGATGAGAAGATCGAGGTCGATGTCTCTCAATATGAGGCTTTCGGGCGTTACTATCACTTCTATACACAGGCTATGATCCACAAGGATGACAATGCGTGGTATCTTGAGCAGATGCGTATCGAAAAAGAGAAGATCACCTGGAAGAAGATCCTGAGTGTGATCGAAGAACTGGAAAAAGAACTGTAACAGCTGCAAAAGACAGCTGTTTTTTAGATGCGAAGAAGGTAGGATTCATGCTGGATAAAGATAAGAAAATCGGGATCATCGGATTGGGTTTGCTGGGAGGCAGTTATGCGCAGGGGCTTTCCGGTGCGGGTTTTGATGTTTGCGGTGTCGATATCGATGAAAAGGCGGTGGAAAAAGCCTTGCAGAGAGGATGGATCAGCAAGGGCGGTCCTGATCCTTCCATCCTGAAAGATCGTGATATCGTCATTTCAGCACTCTATCCGCAGGCTTTTGTAAAGTGGATTGCTGAAAATCAGGAACATCTCAAATCCGATTCCATCCTGACAGATGTGACCGGTATCAAAAAGATGATCATCGCACAGATCGATGGATCTTTGAGAAAGGATGTGGAATATATCGCCTGTCATCCGATGGCCGGCAGGGAATCAAGGGGGATCGACTATGCAGATGCATCCCAGTTTGAGCAGGCGAATTTCATCATCGTTGCCACGGAAAAGAATTCGGATGAGGCAAAGCGATGCGCATCCGATCTTGCGGAAACACTGAAGTTCAGGAAAGTGTCATATCTGGATCCGGACACGCATGACAGGATCATCGGTTTCGTTTCGCAGCTGTGCCATGTGATTGCGATCAGCCTGATGAACATCGGCGATGATCCTTCCCTGGTCGACTATACAGGGGATTCTTTCCGCGATCTGACCAGGATCGCTGACATCAATGAGGAGCTCTGGCCGGAACTGTTCATCGGCAATAAGGAGAATCTCATCGAAGAGATCGACCGTCTTGTCAATGAGATGGAGCAGATGAAAGATCTGATCGAAAGAGAAGATATCCTTTCTTTGAAAGAGAAGATGGTGACTGCGACCATCGCAAGACGGGCTTTCGACAAAAAGAAAAAGGCCTGAGGCCTTTAGAGTTTGACGTAGGCAACGGCACAGGCGTTGGCTCCGATGTGAGCACCGACTGTGGCGCCGACCGGGATGATCTGCCTTTCCGTGATTTCGTATCCTTTTTCTCTCAGCTTGTCTGCCAGCTTGTAAGCATTGGTCTTGTCGTATGTGTACATGACGTAGACCGGATATTCCGGATCGGGGATCTCGGTGTCGAAACGGTCGACGATATACTTGATGGCCTTGTTGAGGCCGATGTGTTTGGAAACGATCTCGGCTTTGCCGTCAGAATCGAATGCGCAGTGCATGATCGGCTTGATGTGGCCGAGCTGAGCGATATAAAAGGCTGTATTGGAGAGCCTTCCGTTCTTGTAGAGATATTCGAGCGTATCCATGGCCGTGTAGATGACGGTCTTTTCTTTCAGACTTTCCATCTTGGCTGCGATCGTCTTTCCGTCGGCTCCTTCATCGCGCATTTTCACCGCTTTTTCGACGAGAAGACGCTGTCCGCCTGTGCAGGTCAGAGTGTCGATGACGTAGATGCCGTCGTAGTCCACCATGTTTTTGACTGACATGGCAGTCTGATAGTCTCCGGAGAGACCGGTTGACAAAGGAAGATAGACGACTTCATCGCCGTTTTCTTTGGCTTTGTTGAAGAGCTCCTCGAATAATCCCGGAGCTGGCTGGGATGTTTTAGGAAAATGTTCGTCGGTCTTCAGTCTTTCAAAAAACTGTTCCTTGGAGATGTTGATATTTTCAAGATAGCTGTCATCGCCGAAACTGACCGACATCGGCAGGTAGTAGACGTTCATTTCTTCGAGTTCATTCATCTCGAAATCGGCTGCCGAATCTGTCGCGATTATGACCATAAGGATACCTCCCTTCTAACATTTTACTCCATTTGGATAATAAAAATGTTACAATCTATCATTGTGAGGTATATGCGTTATGAATGAAACGATCATAAAAACGATTGCCGATGAGCTGAAGATCTCGCTCAAACAGGTCAATACGGTATTGGAAATGCTGCAGAGCGGCGATACCGTTCCTTTCATTGCCCGTTATCGCAAGGAAGCGACGGGCGCTTTGGATGAAGAGCAGATCCTGTTCATCGAAAAACAGTATAAATATGAGCTCAATCTGGCCGAGAGGAAAGAGAGCGTCATCAACCTGATCGAAGTGCAGGGAAAGATGACGGATGAATTGAGAAAGCAGATCATGGATTGTGAGAAGCTGTCTCAGGTCGAAGATCTCTACAAGCCTTATAAACAGAAGAAAAAGACCAGAGCCGGTGTTGCCATCAAGAATGGCCTGGAGCCGTTAAGCATCTTCATGCTTTCTCTGCCGGAGCACGCTGATCTTGAAAAAGAGGCTGAAAAATTTCTGAATGAGAATGTTAAGAGCGTTGAAGAGGCCATCCAGGGTGCCAAAGACATCATCGCCGAGAACGTCTCCGACAACGCAAAACTGCGCTGGAAGTTCAAGGATCTGATCACCAAAGCCGGTTCCATCAATACGGCTTTGAAGAAAGATGCGATCGATGAGAAAAAGGTCTATGAGATGTATTACGAGTATTCCGAGAAGATCAGCAACATGGCGGATCACAGAGTCATGGCGATCGACAGGGCTGAGAAAGAAAAGGTCATCACCGTTTCCATGTCCTATGATCTGGATCACATCAAGGATCTGGCTCATCAGGAGTATCTGAAGGGAAAGAAGACGGATCTGGAAGAGGCGATCATCTCTGCGATCGATGACGGCATCGAGCGTCTGCTGATGCCTTCCATTGAGAACGAGATCAGGAGCGATCTTTCCCAGAAAGCGCATGAGACTTCCATCGAAGTATTCTCTCTGAATCTAGAAAAACTCCTGTCACAGGCTCCTTTGAAGGGCAGAGTCGTTTTGGGCTTTGATCCCGGTTTCTACAACGGCTGCAAGCTGGCTGTCCTGGATGAGACGGGAAAAATGCTTTGCGTAGACAAGATCTATCCTTTCCGCAAAGATGGCAATATCCCTGCCAGCAAGGCCAAACTCCTGAATATGATCAGAAAGTACGATGTCAAGATCGTCGCGATCGGAAACGGTACGGCTTCCCGCGAGTCAGAGAAGATGGTCGCTGAACTGATCAATGAGAATAAACTGGATGTCGCTTATGCGATCGTTTCCGAAGCCGGTGCTTCCGTGTGGTCCGCACAGGAAGAGGCCAGAGCGGAATTCCCGGATCTGGCTGTAGAGGAGAGATCGGCTGTTTCGATCGGCAGAAGGCTCCTGGATCCGCTGGCTGAGCTGATCAAGATCGATCCGAAATCCATCGGTGTTGGTCAGTATCAGCATGACCTTCCGGAAAAAGCTCTCAATGAGAGACTGGATGAAGCGATCATGAAGGTCGTCAACCGCGTCGGCGCAGATGCCAATACCGCTTCCAAGGAACTTCTGGAACACATCTCCGGTCTGAACAAGGGCATTGCCGCTGAGATCGTCAATTACCGCAATGAGAACGGCAAATTTACGGATCGCAAGCAGCTTTTGAAGGTCAAGAAGCTCGGTGCGAAAGCCTTTGAACAGTGCGCGGGTTTCCTGCGCATCATCGATGGCGATGAAGCACTCGATGCGACCAATATCCACCCGGAATCCTACGAGGCGGCAAAGAAGATCATGGAAGTTTCTGGTATCAGCAAGCTCGGCGATAGCAATATCACGTTCAACGATGAAAAGATCGCAGAACTCGGCATCGATGAGTATACCTTGAATGACATCAAGGACTGCATCAGGGCACCTCTTCGCGATTACCGCGATCAGTTTGATGGCGCGATCCTGAAATCCAATGTCCTGGAACTCAAGGATCTCAAGAAGGGCGATGAGCTTTCCGGTACTGTCAGGAACGTGGTCGATTTCGGTGCTTTTGTCGATATTGGTCTGCATGACGACGGACTTGTCCACATCTCGCGCATGTCGACCAAGAGAGTCAATCATCCAAGCGAGGTCGTTTCTGTTTCCGATATCGTCAAGGTCTATGTCTATGATGTCGATGAGGTCAAGCAGCGTGTTCAGCTTTCCTTGCTTCCGCTGGATGTCCTGGCTAAGCGCGATGCCGACAAGAAAGAGTTCCGTTCGCGCAAGAAAGCGGCGAACCGTCCGTATCATAAGGAAAGACCGGCAAAGGTCGAAGAAGAGATCTCCGAAGAAGAGGCCATGAAGCGTCTTCTGGAGAGGTTCGGTTCCAAGCACTAAGTCATCTTCGGAGATGACTTTTTTATTGTCTGGTGTTCATCTTGTTTG
>JAILBD010000197.1 GCA_024681275.1 Erysipelotrichaceae bacterium | reverse complement strand
CTTGCCATCTCATCGCCTGCCAGATAGAGATCGTAGTACTTGTTGACCAATCCGACATCGATGCCCATCGGACAAGGCTTGCAGTGGTTGCAGTAGACACACTTTCCACTCATCCTGACCGGTTCGAAAGAGGAAATTGCTGAATAATCCAGCTCTTCTTCGCTCTTGTCGTAATAAGCCAGCAGCTCCTCGACCTGCGCCTCATTCTGCACACCCGGCAGAGCAACCAGGACGCCCGGCTTGTCCAGGATGTATTTCAGACACTGATAGATGCTCAACGCTTTACCGAAAGGCGAGGTCTTCTCATCCAGCAGCTGACCGCCCGAGAACGGTTTCATGGCCGAGATGCCGATCCCTTCCTTTTCGCATCTTCGGTAGATCCGGGCACGCTCCTCCGTCTCGCCATAGGCATATTCGCCTTGACCATAGTCATAGGCGGCATTCACCGAAAACATCAGCATGTCCACATCCGCCTCATCCAGGATCCTGTTGATCACCTTCGGCGTATGGGATGAAAGCCCGATATGCCTGACGACACCTTTCTCTTTCAGCTCCAGGATGTAGTCATAGATCCCATTCCTTTTGAACGTCTCCCAGTTGGACAGCTCATCCTGGCAATGTATGAAACCGTAGTCGATGTAGTCTGTCTTCAGCTCCTTCAGCATCTTAGCCACAGACCTTTTGACTGTTTCAAGATCCAGTGACCATCCGTAATCCCCATTGGTATAATCGGCACCGAAATGGATCTGATAGAAGATCTTCTCCCTGACATCGCTCAACGCTTCCCCATACATCGGAAAAGCGATCCCGTTGCCGACCGCCAGATCGAAGTAATTGATCCCGCCTTCATAAGCTCTTCTCAAAGCCCTGACCGTCTCGTCCATACCGGCTTCAAATATATACGAAGAACCGATACCGATCTCAGAAACGCGATCACCTGTTTTTCTGTTGACTCTGTATCTCATATATGCACCTTCTTCAGCTTTATTTTAAAACAGATATTCCTTGATCAGCGCAAAGAATTCCCGCGTATAATACTGCGGCAGCAGTATCAGCAGGCCATGTCCTCCCTTGCACGAGACATCCTCAAAACCCATCCCCTTTGCCAGATAGGAAGCCCTGTACAGATGATAATCGGCAGAAACGATGACGATCTGAACTTCCGAGGCATCCTTCCCTCTTCCTTCGATCAGCTTCTTCGCGTTGGCCAGATTCTCCACTGTATTGATGCTTCGATCTTCCAGGATGATCCGCTTCTCATCCAGACCCCTTGCGATCAGGTACTTCGCTCCGCCTTCAGCCTCGCTGACCGGTTCGTTCCTTCCCTGTCCACCGGTCGTGATCACCAGCGCATCTTTGTTTTCCATCAGATATTCATAAGCGCTGTCCAGCCTTGCCTTATAATCATTGGAAGGCCCGTCTTCCCTGATCTGGGAACCCAGAACGATGACATAGTCCGCTCCATCCTCACATCCCCTCAGAGAATAAGAGATGATCACCGATTCCAGAACAACAAAAAGCAGAAAGACCATCGCCATCATAAAGATGAACACGATCCTCATCACCTTCCCGGATCTGTTCCAGAAACAAGACAGGAGCAGCAGGACCAGACCTGCGACAAAATAGAACCAGTTGAAAAAGTATCCCGGACCCGTTACGATCAACACGATCAGACCATAGATCTGGAAAAGGATACCAACAACCGATAAAGCAGATCTGAAACTGATTTGACTATTCTTCTTCACATCTTCACCATATCACAGAACGGATAAACCTTTTCTGTAATATTGTTTAGGAATCGATGAATTCGCTGCCTATCATGTTTTGAAGATGATCTTCGCAACAAGATCGATGATACAGAAAGGATCATTTGATATATATGGAATATATACGATATAATTATGGTGATCATAATGATCAGATTTGAATGGGATCCCTGTAAAAATCAGATCAACATCAATAAGCACGGGGCATCATTCAAAGAAGCTTCTACTGTTTTTGAAGATGATGATGCGATTCTGTTTGATGATCCGGATCATTCTGAAGAAGAAGAAGAACGATTTCTGATCCTGGGATTATCAAAAAACTGAATCTGCTCATCGTTTCTCATTGTTACAGAAGAGATGATTCGACCATCAGGATCATCAGTGCAAGAAAAGCAAGCAGGTCAGAAGAAAACACCTATATCGAATTCAGGAAAGGATGGCATGCAGATGAGAGACGAATATGAGATCAGGAAACTTAATCCAAGAAGAAACCCGTACGCAAAAGAAACAAAGAAACAGATCTCGATAAAGATCGATCAGAACGTAATCGACTATTTCAAAGAGCTCTCTTCCGATAACGGGAT
>JAILBD010000143.1 GCA_024681275.1 Erysipelotrichaceae bacterium | reverse complement strand
TTTTTTGCTGCGATCCGGCAGATAAAGTCTGCCGCGCTCTTCGCGCTGGCACCCGACTGCTCATCCTTCTCCATTTTTTTCACCGAAGCGGAGATCCTTCCTCCGTATTCCTCATCCCCGCTGACATCCTTCTTTCTGGCCGCCGTAAAACCGGTCGACGTGTCGCCAGGCATGACCGCGCAGACGCTCACACCGAAAGGCCTCAGTTCATTCGCCAGAGCCAGGGTGTAGGAATTGACTGCCGCCTTGCAGGCGGAATAACAAGCCTGGAAAGGGATGGCCGCCAGAGCGGCGACCGAGGAGATGTTTATGATCCTGCCCTTGCTCATCTTCAGATGCGGGATGCAGTTCCTGTTGACCTCGCAGAGACCGAAGAGATTCACATCGAACTGTCTCTTCGCATCGGCGATATCCGTATATTCAAGTGCCCCTGAGATCCCGAAACCGGCGCAGTTGACCACCAGATCGATCCTGCCCTGTCTTTCGGCGACTTCCTTCACCGCCTCAGAGACCTGCTCAGGCACTGTCACATCACAGCCGATATGAAAGATGCCGCCTTCCTCTTTTCCCGATCTCGAGAATTCAAAAACATCATAGCCCATCTCTTTCAGGCAAAGGGCAGTCTGCCTGCCTATGCCGGAACTTCCGCCTGTCACGATCGCTGTCCTGTTCATGTCTTCTCCATCCTTGTGCTTCTCATCTCACGATCCTTAAAACCACTTTGAAAAAATGTTCTTCCTCTTTTTCTCTTCCGGAACGATCCTCTCATACGGAAAATCGATGATCACCCTGCCGCAGGCATTGATGATCCTCGTCTCTCCATATTCGCGCTGCCTCTCAAAATTCCCGTACTCCCGGTGCATGTGACCGTGAATGAGATACAAAGGGTGATAGAGGTCCAGGATCTGTCTGACGCAGGCAAAACCCTGATGCGTCAGATCGTCCGCATCCCCAAATCCCTTCAGAGGCGCATGCGTGACCAGGATATCGAGACCTCCCGCCTTTTCGATCTTCTTCTTCAGTCTGCGGACCCGCTTCTCCATCTGTTTCTCGGTATACATCTCCTCGGAATCCTTGTATCTCATCGAACCACCCAGACCGGCAATCCGGATCCCGTTGATCACGAGGACCGTATCTTCCAGACAGTCACAACCCTCCGGAGGATCCTTGCGGAAACCTTCATCGTGATTGCCTCTGACATAAGCCAGCGGCTTGTTGACCATGGTCACCAGAAACTCCAGATAATTCTTCGAAAGATCTCCGCAGGACAGGATGAGTTTTACCCCATCCACCTTGTCCTTTGAAAAAAAGTCATAGAGCCCGCTGTCCCTGGTGTCCGAAACTGCCAGTATCTTCATGACTTCCTGACCTTTTCCACGCCCGAGACCGCCACGAGCTTCTTCGCTCCATCAGATAGTTCCGACTGCTTTGGAAGCGAACCGACGATATTGTCATTGAGCCAGTCCATATTGATGATCTCCTCATTGGCAAGCCTTGTCATATACATGTCCTGTATCTCTTTCTCCTGCGAAACGATCTTCTTCTCGAATGGATCGATCATGTTGTTGATGACGCCGTCTTTCAGCGTATCGATCAGCTTCACCGTATAGTAAGGAAGATCATCAGACAGTTTGATGTCCACGACACCGGCAGACATTCCGTACCAGTAATTCAGGGCATACTCATCATCCCTGTAATTCTTTCCGTTCAGGATGTTCTCCAGGATCAGCTCATAATAGCGGCCCCAGTTGCAGACCGGCTCCGCCAGCTGTATCCTTTCCGAGTTTTCATTGTAGCAATAGAGACCGCGCTCCTCATCTTTCCTGTCGGGTCCTGAATCATCATGCGCCGAAATGACAGAGATGCCTTTCTCGTAGAAAGACTTGCGCCAGTCGCTGTTTTCGCTCGTGTCCCACTCCAGATAAATCTTCACTTCCGGATCCATCATTGCCGCGCCGATCGCAAAAGCGTTGATGTTGGCGATGGTCCCATAGACCGGATAATGCGCCACATAGCCGATCTTGTGATCCTTGGCATAGATCGCCGCCAAGGCGCCGAGGATCGACTTGACCGCATACATCTTGATGTAGTAAGTCGCCACCTCCCTGTGCGGTTCATTCAGGGAGCAATTGTAGAACAGGACATCCGGATGACGCAGGGATGCCCGCAGGGTCTCCTTGATGTCTTCAGCCGAACATGTGAAAACGACATCGGCCCCGTCTTTGACGGCCTCGTCCAGTTTCAGGGAAAACGCTTCATCGTCGCCGTAATCCGCATAGGCACGCGTCTTCAGGATCCCGCCGTAGAGATCCTGTACGACCTTTCTTCCTTCCTCATGGCCATAGAGCCAGGTGCTCTTTTCAGGATCGCCGCGATAGAAGAAAGCTGCCTGCAGAGGTTTTTCAGTCGTATAGATCCGGCCACTCAGAAGATCCAGGACCGTCTCATAGGCGTGTTTCTCCCTGACATCCTGGGAAGGATCCTCCAGCAGCTTCTGTTTGCCCTTCTCGATGACGGCCAAAAACTCCGGCATGATGTCCCGGACACGGGACTTCAGCACGCTCTTGGGATAGTCGATCAGAGACTCCGGTGAATAGAAAGACAGATAGACCAAATAGGCATCGCCGATATGGCCCTTGAACGTATCGCCGGTCCTTTCCTTGAAGACGGACGCAAAGCGATAATAACCTGCCAGTATCCTGTTGAGATCGTCCCGCATCCATCTTTCCTTGAGATCCCTGTTCAGATAGGAAGCAAACTTCCGATAAGAACCCGGAACAGTGAAGTCAAAGACATAAGTCGGTGCGACCTTGTAGAATTCCAGAAATTCCTCATAAAGCGGATCTTCCACCATGGGCATGATACGCGTGACATCGCAGACCACGGCCGGCACATCGAGATACTTCAGAACGGAGACCCGCTTGTTCCCCTCTTCCACATAGAATCTGCCCAGATACTCATAGCATTTGACCGGATCGCGTATCCCCTCGTTGACCTGTGCCATGTAGAGATTCGACCACTTGTAGGCGAACTCCGTGTCCTCCTTCATGATCGGCATATAGTCCCTGGCAAAAGAATTCTGTCTGCCCCTGGTCTTTGTACCGGCAAACAGATCGCCCGGGACCTCCACGATCCCCAGATAAGTCGTGCTCAGCCCATTCGTATTCACGATCTCATCCAGAGCCGGAAGATAAGGATCCTCACCTCTGGCAAGGGAGCGGTTATAGGTCCTCATTCCTCTTTTCAGCGCTTTTCTGTAATCATCATTCATAGATTTCTCCTGTGAACTTTCCCATCAAAAAGACGGCATTTTAGGCAAGCCATCCCGAAACACATATTATAATATTAGAATAAACAGAAGAGGTGAAAAGCATATGAAATACATCAGAAAAGACAACACCATCATCGCCAGGATCGACCGCGGTGAAGAGATCATCGAAGAAGTGAAGAAGATCGCAGCCAAAGAAGACATCGTCTTTGGCTATGTCAACGCCATCGCCGCCATCGACGACTTCTGTGTCTGTGTCTACAGCATCGAAGAAAAGAAGTTCTACGACCACATCTACAGCGGACCCTATGAGGTCGTATCCCTCTCCGGTCCGATCAACAGGATGAACGGTGAGCCCTATCTCCACTTCCATCTTTCCGCTGCCTCGCAGGAAGGCAATGTCGTCGGCGGACACCTGAAATACGCCAGAGTCTCCGGTACCTGCGAGATGTTCATCACCCTGACAGACATCCCGGTCTCAAGGTTCCATGATGAAGAGACCGGTCTCAACATCTTTGACATTTAAACAGGATCCTTTCGGATCCTGTCTTTTTTCAATGAAATGATCATTCCGTGAACACGTAGTCGATGTCACCGGAGACTGTGCTGAATGAAAGCCTTCCCTTTCCGGAACCGGCATGGGTCCTGCGGTCATTGATCGCGGAAACTTCGATCGTATAATCGCTCCTCACGCCATCGATCAGCAGATCCGCATCGCCGGAGACCGTCGTCACACTGATCTTCGGACAGCTGATTTTCCTTGCGTCCACGTCGCCGGAAACGGAATCGATCTCCAATCCATCTTCGATCTCCAGATGGTCCATACTCACATCGCCTGACACGACATTCAGATCCACCTCTTCGGCCTTCATCCTGCTCAGAGCCAGATCGCCGCTCACAGTGCTGATCTCCACCTCATCCGCGCACAGATCACTGATCTCCAGATCGCCGCTCACGGTGCTGATCTCAAGATCATCGATCTCTTCCTTTGGAAGCCAGATATCAAGATGGCCATCGAAAGACCCCGATCCATTGTGGAAGATCTTGGCAAAGAACGTATCGATGATGCCCAGGGAAACATTCTGCTCGATCGAAAGCTTAGACCCCTTGATCTCCACGTCCAGTCCCTCATCCCCGTTCCTATCGTATTCAAGTCTTCCGCAGTCTCCTTCACAGGACATGATCTTCACGTCATAAGTCTGCACGCTGATATCGATATCCCTGATATGATGTAAAACGATCGTTTCCTTATCGCTTTCCAAAGGTCCGCTTTCTATCCTCTCCTTTTTCTCATAGATGCCATCCATGAGCTCCTGTGCCGGGCCCAGGGAAGCAATGATCTCTTCTTCCGATTCCCCGTTATCGATGCGATCGTTGATGATCTCTTCAAAATACTGAAGGATCCCCTCCCTGTCATCCACTTCTCTTCTGTCCAATTCAACTCTCAGATCCTCAAGATACTTTTCCAACACTTTCCCTGACCTCCCTTGCGATATGTTCATAGACCTTCAACAGCTGTTTGAAGTCCTGCAGATATTCCCTGATCTTTTCTTCTCCCTTGCCGGTGATCGAATAGAACCTTCTCAGTCTCCCATTGTATTCCACTGAATACGACGTCACGCATTCCGCGGTCTCCAGCCTCTTCAGGATCGGATACAGAGTCGATTCCGAGATCTCGATCACGCCATCCAGAGACTGGATGATCTTATAACCGTAGGAATCCTCCTTCAGCAGCGTCGCCAGGACACACACATCCAGAGATCCTCTCTTAAGCTGTATATCCATAAATGCCTCCTTACATATTATACTATATTAC
>JAILBD010000089.1 GCA_024681275.1 Erysipelotrichaceae bacterium | reverse complement strand
AGAAGTGCAATGTCATCTCTTTTTTCGAATATCAGCTCCGATATTGATCGACTGTTTGTCATCTGCGACTTTTCTTAGCAGATAGTGGACTTTGCCGGTCGCAAAACAGTCGAAATTGATGACTGGCAATTCAGGATCGTCAGTATAGATACTCGTCGTAAAGGATGAATTCCTGGCAATTTCCCATCTTGTGATCTTTTCAATCGGTATAAGGATGACTTTTCTGTCATCCTTTTCATCGTGCAGAACAAGACAGTCATCAAAGACATCAAGTATCACCCGATCTTTGATGAATATGATACCAGCGATTACAAGTAAGATGAGTATCGCACAGATGATATAAGCAACTGTCGTTCTGAGTAAAAGAAGGATCAAGGCAAAGATAAAGATCGATATGAAGGCATTATAGGGTTTATATCTGATCTTTCCCAGCAGTTCTCCATTGACCTTTACTTCGTTTTCGTCTACATATTTATTCATTTTATTCTCCATTTTTTGTTTTTTATTCACTTATATTATAGGTAAAAATACCAAAAAATCCATAAAATGAATAAAATTATGAATAAAATGAATAAAATGGTTGAAATGAAAGAATTGAGATGTTATATTTGAGGCATAGAAAGACAAGGAGAAATACAATGATCTCTCATTATCGGGTAGACATGCGTGTCGTTCACGGACAAACGACAACGATACTGAAAAAGGCTTTCCCTTTGGATAACATCATCGTCATCGATGATGAGATCGCCGCAGATGAGTATATGGGAAGGCTGTATGCCTCTACAGTCCCAAGCAATATCAAGGTGTTTATTCTGAACACGGAGAGAGGTTTCGCAAATTTGAAGAAAGCGGAGGATTCCAAACTCAATTACTTCATCATTTTCAAGAGCCCTCTGACGGTAAAAAGACTGATTGATATGGGTTATACGTTCAAGGGGACACTTACGATAGGCCAGCAGTTCATTAGAGACAACGCACCGAAGTATCTTCCTTCTTTAGGAAATACAAAAGAAGAATGGCAGGCTCTGGAATACATTCATGAACATGGTGTCGATGTAGTATTTGATCCGTCATGCAAGTTCGAGAATATTTCATTTAATGCAGCGAAAGAAGCGCACGACAAGGTCGTTTACCAATAAGCGAAAGGGGGAAATTAACGATGTTTGCGATTCAGTGTTTATTGATTGCAGTGCTCACGACATTCTCTGCCAGTGGCTCTGCTCCGATTGGTGGTTATCCGCTTAAATACCTATTCCAGAGGCCGTTTATCGGCGGTTTGCTGGTAGGTATCATTTTGGGAGATGTCCAGAAGGGTATCATCGTAGGCTGTGCGATGCAGTTAGTGTATATCGGATACTTCCAGGTCGGCGGCGTTGGCTCTATGGATATGGGTATTATCTCCTTCCCGTGTGTAGCTATCGCTGTCAAGACGGGTATCGATACGACAGCTGCGATCGCCTTGGCTACTGGTCTGGCAACTGCCTTTACTTCGATCGACTACGTAGTCCGTATTTTCTGCGTCATGTGTGGTGACCTGATGAAGAAAGCTGCGGAGGAAGGAAACTGGACGAAGTTTACTTGGGGTTATGTAGGCTTGCCGACAATCTTCTATCTGGTCGAAAGAGGTCTGACGAGTTTCTTGCTCGTATATTTCGGTGCCGGTGCTGTTGAAGCTCTGGTCAATGCTTTACCTGCTCCATTGATGACGGCATTAAGCAGAGTTGCGTCTTTCTTGCCGGCGATTGGTATGGCAGCTCTGATGGGCTATCTGGTCGATGACATCTGGGGCATCATGTTCTTTGTCTTCGGCTTTGCCATGAACGGTTATCTCGGTCTGTCTACGACGGCTATTATTTTCCCAGCTGTAATCATTGCATATCTGTATTACAGGACGATCTCCAACAAAAGTTCAGGTGAGACTGCAAGGGGAGAAATTGCATCTGAGGAGGAAATCATCTAATGTCAAACGTCATTCGTACTACTCCGTTATCTGAGAAGGAAAAGAATTCATTATTCACAAGGTATATGTTATATGGCTGTCCAGGTGTTGATGCTGTTTATCTTCAGGGTAAGTCATGGCCTTGGTGGATGCTTCCGTTCTACAAGAAATACTATGATCAGGAAGGGATCAAGGAGAATATCTTACGTCACTTCACCTGGTATAACACCGAGCCTATTGCCGGATCGCTGATCTTCGGTATCGTATTGGGCCTGGAAGAAAGAAAAGCAACGACTGGCGATGTGGATCCGGAAATGATCACTTCGATCAAGTCAGGTCTGATGGGCCCGGTCGCTGGTATCGGTGACTCGCTCATCCAGGCTACGCTCATTCCTATCCTGATCACTCTTTGTGTATCGATATCTGGCGAATCCGGATCTGTTGCAGGACCGCTTCTTTACATCGCGCTGTTGCTTGGCATCATATTGACGTTCGGTTACTTCCTGTTCAAGAGAGGCTTTGCTTTAGGTAAGGAATCTCTGGATTATTTTGGCAATGCAGGAATCTCTGATATTACAAAAGCAGTTGCAGTCTTCGGCCTCATCGTCGTCGGCTGTTTGTCTGCGACCAGAGTCAAGATCCCTCTCAAGATCGCTTTTGAGAATAATGGTGAGCAGTCATTGTTGATCGATCAGCTCGACAAGATATTCCCGAATATCCTGGGTCTTGCGATCTGTCTGTTCTTCTTCTGGCTTCTGAAGCAGAAAAATGTCAAGATGCAGAACCTGTTCTATGTTACGATGATCGTTGTCATCATCCTGTCATTCATTGGAGTTGTTTAAGTATTCGATCAAGGAAGGATGAACACTCATCCTTCCTTATTTTTTCAGAAAGAAGGCCAGGTATGGAAAAGAAACTATATAAGATAAAGCCTGTCTTACAGGAAACGGTGTGGGGCGGCAAAGGCATCATAGATTATTATCACCTGGATACTAAGTTAGACAATGTAGCAGAAATGTATCATGTGATAGCTCTGAAAGACCATTTTGATAACGAAGTCATTGGCGCAGGAAAGACACTCTCTGCTTTTTATAAGGATTATCCTGAACTTTTTGATTGCAATTGTCCCGTTTTTCCGATTCGTATGGCGACCAGTTGCGCGGAAAAGAAACAGAGCTATCATCTTCATCCAGATAACGCTTATGCATGGAAACATGAACATTGCCTGGGTAAGGCAACAGGTTCCATTCCGTATGAGTCGAAAGGAACAGTGAGACGCCGTTTCTTCGGCCATAACGCAAAGACACTGGATGAATTTAAAAATAAAGTCGAAAAAAATGACTGGGACTTTTTATGCAAGTATATCGATATCAGAGATGACCAGTATTTTCATACAATACCCGGACTGATCCATGGTGGCGGCGGAAGCAAAGATCCGCAGCTAGGAATCGCCTTTGCCCAGAATTCCGATATCACTTATCGGGCATATGATTTTGGCAGGAATGATCCGAATCGCAAACTGCATCTGAAACAGGTCTATGACTGCATCAATGTGCCGGACATCGAGTGCAAGCCGATCGATGTCGTTCCAAGGCAGGAAAACGGCTGTATCATATCAGATTATTATGACGCGCCTGAAGAATATACCGCCAAAAGGATCGACGTGGATGGAAAAGGAGAATTTGCACTCAATGAGTTCTACTTTCTCCTCAATGCCAAAGGACAGACAACGATCGACGGCGAAGAAGTGAAGATGGGCGAGACGGTCTTCGTTCCAGCTCATTACGGAAAGATAGTGATTGAAGGAAATGTCAAGTTCTATCTGATCTCTTATAAGGATGAATGATATGGAAAAGATCAAGCTTATCATCAGCATTGTTCTTTTGTTTGGTTTTCTCATCATGAATGTGATCAGCCAGCAGAAAAGAGCTCGCTCTTTCATGAAAATGCAGGATAGACTCAAAATCGGCTCCAGGATCATCTTTTCCTCTGGCCTTCACGGAACGATTGAAGAACTGGACAAGACCACAATGAAAGTGAGGTGTGGAGATCATCTTCTTGAAGCAGAACGCGCCTGCGTGCAGGGAATCATCGAATAGACCATGAAGATCGAGACCGTTTTAGGACAGATAGATTCAGACCAGCTGGGCTTTACCCTGATGCATGAACATCTTATGATCTGCGACTGGAATCTCAGGATGGCTGATCCTGATTTTCTTGATTACGAAAAAACCCTGGATACAATTGTAGAAGTATTAAAAAATGCCAAAGCCAATGGAGTTGATACAATCGTTGATGCGACAGTGTCCAATATGGGCAGGGATATAAATCTAATAAAAGAAGCTTCTGAAAAAAGCGGCATCAATATCATTGCTTCTGCCGGCTATTATCTTTTGGAAGGTGGGCTGATGCGCTATATTTCCGATGATTCTTTACTAGAAGCCTTAATGAAGGAACTGTGTGAAGGAATATCGGGAACTTCGATCAGAGCGGGGATCGTTAAGACTGCCACAGATAGAGCGGGTCTTACTAAAGATAACATTCGTCTGTTACACGCGTGTGCGAAAGCGGCAAAACTAACGGGAGTCCCTGTGATCACGCATTCACGCCCTCCGGGGACAAGATACGGTCTCTTCCAACTTGACATCATGGAAGAGGAAGGGGTCGATCTGCACAGAGTTGTTATCGGCCATTACCGTAACGGAGATTCATTATCTTATGCAAGAGAAGTTATGGACAGAGGGGCATACATTGCAATTGATCAGATGAACTTTAATGAACATCAGATCGGTTTCAATGCAAAGCGGATCAAGGAGCTGATCGATCTTGGCTATGAAGATCAGATCATCTTGTCTCATGATGCCGTCATCAATTATCATTATGATTCTGATGTCCGGCATGATATGAAAGACTATATCAATTATGCTCCAGATTCTTTGAGCTATCTTGCAACGAGAGGGTCTGGAAAGCTTACGGAGGCCGGAATTGAAGAGGGAATCATAAAGAAGATCTTCTATGATAATCCGCGAAAGGTCTTTGAGGTCTGATATGGAAAAAGTATTGATCGTAGGAAGCGGCCGTTCCGGCCGCGGTATGCTTGGAGAACTGTATGAAAAGGCCGGTTATTTACCGGTTTTTGCAGATATTAATAGTGCCATGCTAGAAGGATTGAATAAGCAGGGATATTACGAAGTCTCTATGCATAACATTAGAAACAACATAACCAAGATCAGAAGAATCAATAATTTCGAGATCTTGGATGTCAATAATGAATACGACAGGTATATTGAGACACTTGGCACGGTGCGTTTTGTTTCTTCAGCTCTTATGCCGGAAGCTTTCGATCATTTTGCCAGGGCGATCACAGATGCGGTCATATATCGAAGAAAGAAAAATATCTCCACACCTTTATTTATCACCTTAGGTGCGAATTATGTTGGGCTCAGACAGATTTATGAGAAGTTAATCGAAGAAAAACTGGGTGAAAAGATCGATCCCGAAAAGGATAACGTCCATATCCTGATGTCCATCGTCAACCGCAAGAATCTGCTTCCTGATCATCCTGAACAGTTTGAAGACAGATATCGCATCGAAGGTGATGATAAGGAAGTCTTAAGAGTTGATGATGATCCTTATCTGAGGAAAGAAAGCGATATCCCGTCTTTCTTCAGGCTAGAGGAAGGATTGGATGGCGCGATGGCGGTCAAGATCTGGACGGGCAATGTTGTTCAATGTTCGATGGCTTTTGTTGCCCTGAATAAGGGCATGAGCGATACCAATGAGGCAGCAAACGATCCGGAAGCTTCTTCCTATGCTTATTACGCTTCTTTAGAAGCCTATGAAGGCATCAGAAGAGAATATGGTCTTCCTGAAAGGACGATTGAAGACAGCAGGTATACCGTGACCATTTTCCGCAACGAAGATTTCAAAGATTCTTTATACCGCATTGCCAGAGAACCTTTGAGAAAGATGAGGAGGAATGATCGTTTTATCGGTCCTAGTCTGTGCTGTCTGAAATATGGCATCCTTCCTTACTACATTACAAGGTGTTTGGCATATGGTTTCCTTTACTACGATGAAAAGGAAGAAGAAACCTTATATATCAGAGATTATGTAGCAAAGAAAGGCATAGAGAAGGCTGTTGAGACGTTCTGTGAACTGGATCTGAAGGCTCCTGACGAAAGGATCCTTCATCAACTGATCGTTTCTCATTATAGGGATATCACACATAGCACGCCATTGGAGGCAAGAGCATGAAAAAAATAATTTTGGCTTCTCACGGAAAACTATCAGAAGGAATGTATGATTCGGTTAGAATGATTATCGGCAATGTTGATGGACTTCTTTATTTCGGGTTGAAAGAAGGACAGGATAATAATGAGCTTGCTGATCAGATCGAAGATTATATGAATGAGACAGGAAACGAAAGCACATATATCATCGTTTGTGATCTTTTGGGTGGAAGTGTATCTAATGCTGTAAGCAGATTCTCAGTCAGAGATAATGTTTATGTGATTAACGGCATGAACATGGGCTTAGTCATATCGCTTATACTGGATACGCAGGATGTAAGTGAATACAGGCTCCAGGAATTAATTGAAGAATCAAAGACAGGCATCAATCTTGTGTCATTAAGCGGCACTTCCACGGAAGAGGAGATCATCTGATCCTTCCTGGAAAAGAAGAGAGTTCTTGGGTTATCATGAAATAAAGGAAGAGCAAGGAAGCATGACAATTAGTTACTCACAAAAATTAAAGATGATTATTGACGACATGACTTATTCAGAAGAGAAACTGGCTAAGTATATCGAAGATCATAGAAACGAGATCAAGGATATGACTTCTCAGGAACTGGCAGACAAGACAGGAGTTGGCCAATCGACTGTCATCCGTTTTTCGCAGAAGCTTGGCTATGGCAGTTTTAAGAAGATGATTATGGATTTTGACAGCACGGATGAAGGCGATATCGAAGTCGAAGTTGCGCCAAGCGACACGATCCGTGATACATATTCACAGCTCAAGAAACAGTATGATGATGCGATCGATATGACTTTATCGATCAATGATGAAGAAGAGATTGCAAAGGCGATCGAGTATCTTGAAAAAGCAAACCGTATCATCATCGCAGCCTTTTCTGAGAAAAACAGCATTTTTGCGAAGTACCTGGCATATCGCTTCTGTTTTGCGGGATATAATGCTATCGCCAATTCTGAACTGACTTCAACTGTTTCGCATATCAACATGTGTGATAAGAATGATGCCATTATCATCATTTCTGAGTCTGGTACGACCGACCGTCTTTTGAATTTCGCCAAGATCGCCCATACCAAGGGCATGAAGATCATCTCTCTGACAAAGAAGAATCAGAATCCTTTACAGAAGATGTCTGATGTCAATCTCAAGGTCATCAATTATGGCGACCGCGGTTTTATGAGGATGTCAATGGTTAGAGTGTCTATGCTGGTGGTCTTCGACCTGATCCTGTTGAATCTGGTCAAAGAAGACTTTGAAGAAAGCGAGAAGTTCTCCGAGATCATCAAGCTACAGACGAAACTGAATTATAAGGCTAAATAGATGATCAGGAATGTGATCTATGATTTTGATGGTACGATCGCTGATACCGAGACATTCTACGCGGAATCTTTCTGCAAGACGATGAAATGCTATGGCATCATCTGCGATGAGCAAGACAGGCTGTCTTTTAGAGGTCTTGGACCGCATGAAAAGATCAGGCTGATCTGCGATAAATATAAAGTTAATATCGACTACGAGGAAGCAACGTTCCGCTACAGGAAATACAACTACGACCATTTTCCTGAAGCGAAGTCGATCCTGTTTGCGGATGTGGAACCTTCTTTGAAATATTGCAGATCTAAAGGATATAAGATCTATATCTGTTCCAATACGGATTCTCACAGAGTCAAAGAGATTTTGGAAGAGATGGAGATCGATCACTATTTTGATGGTATTTCCGGTAAAGACTTATGTAAGGCTAGAAAGCCATCTTCGATCCCATACTTCTATATCCTGGAACATTTCAACATCAATAAAGATGAAACGATTGCTATCGAAGATTCGATAGGCGGAGTAGAAAGCGCAAAAGGTGCAGGCATAAAGACGATTGGTTTGCTTAGAGATAAAGGTGTCACGTTGCCCACGGATACCTGCATTGACAGATTATATGAATTGTCAGATCTGATTTAATCTAGTAGTTCAGAACTATGGTTATCGTCCCGAAAAAAACTATAATTACCAAAGTGAGCTTGGTTATGTATAACATGGCTTGGCATCCTGCCTGTCTTTTATAAAAATATAAAACAAAATTTTATCCTGGCCTCTGGCTTAAGATTTATTTGCAAGCTCATAAAAGTATACCCTAATGATGCATCTTTAGAGTCTACCTGAACATCCATATGATCGGGAAACACGTCATAAGTGGGCCCTATTGAAGTGTCATAAAGCATGTATAAACAATTTGTATCTTAAGTGGACCCTATTGACGCGTTCTGTTATGGTAAGGGCATCTTCCTTTCTTTGTTAACCTGTATCAACAAAAGGTATAATGAAAGCATATAGAATACAGCTTCTTTTCGCATATCCAGAAAGGCTTGTAAAGAGGTGGACAGATATGAAGAACAGAATAAGAAAGACGATCATAACATTACTAGTCGTAATAGCCATGCTGATAGGCATCATGCCTTTTGAAAACAGGGAGATCAAAGCGGATGTCAGAACCAAGGATATCGTTTTTGATAGAGATACCGTAGCAGGCATAAATACGGAATTCTCATCCTATACTAAAGATGGGATCACTTTATCCAGCAGTTATCAACATTACGAATTTCCAGATGGCGGGGAAGCTTATGTCGGTTTATCTTTAGGACATCTTTATATATGCCATGGTTCGTTCACATTCTCCTCTTCGGTCGGAAAGATCTCGAAGATAGTGATCTCCACCTATAATGGAGGAGAACGTTTACCGGATGGCTGGACCTGGAACGGAGAAACCTTTACATGGGAAAGCGATCCGTCGTATTCCGTTGCCATTCAGAACGATGCGGAAAGCATGAATGAATACACCGGTATCGTCGATATAGAAAAAATAGTCTTCACAGTCATTGTTGAAGACGTCACAGATATCTCTCTCAGTGAGAAGTCTTTTGACCTGCCGCTGGGAGAAACAAAGACCCTGACCGTCACCTTTGAGCCTTCTACCGCAACGGAAAAGGAAGTCAAATGGTCCTCGGGCGGTGAAGATATCGCAACGGTCGATGACAAGGGCGTTGTTACGGGGGTTGGAGAGGGGATGGCGAAAATCTACGCGACGGCCACAAACGGAACAGAAACCACAGACGACGACAAGACGGCCAGCTGTACTGTCTTTGTCTATGTCTTCACTCCGACACCAGGCGACATCAAAGAGGTCACAGTGTTCATCGATCCGCCGAAAGCAGGAGGATCTTCATCGCAGCCAACAGTCAGGGTTCCTGAAGATGCTGACTATCATATTTACAGTGTGAGAGGGTGGTACACTGAGGACGGCGAGCCGTATCCGAATGACCCCTTCCTGCCTGAAGATGTCAATGAATCGGTTTATATAACAGTCAACATAGACGTGAATGACGATGTAAAGCGCAAATTTGATACGAATCCAACCTTTATACTTGAAGGCGCTGACAGCTTTTATGGACAGTCTTATCTTGCTAGAGTTTCGTGCTTTGCCCATTTCACAATCCAGAAAGGCGATCCTGTTCCCGCGCCTACACCTGATCCTACACCGACACCGGATCCGACTACTGCCATACCTTACAACATCCCCAAGACCGGTGTAGAATAAAAAAGTAATTCATTATTGAAAACAGAGCTTCCAATCTGGTGATGGAAGCTCTATTTCTTTTCTTCAGGTATGAATTCAATAATGTCATTTGGAGTACAGTCAATAATGCTGCACAGTTTCTCGATTGTCAGAGCAGTAATGTTTCTGTTCTTTCTTAAAGAATCAAGAGTCTTGCTGTCGACGCCGTTCTGCAGCAGATAGTACTGGCTGATATTCTTTTCTTTCATTGTTTTCCATAATGGTCTATAGCTGATCATGATTCCATTTTAGAATTATGGTGGCATTCACCACATGATGGAGATATTCACCATGTAAATATGATAGAATCGTATAGTGGAGATACTCCCTATATATCTATGAAGAAGGAATATACGAGATTCGGCGAGGAATTAAGAGTATTGAGAACAAGAAGGCTCAGCTCAGCGGTGATCGCCTGGCAGAACTGGATAAGCTGCTTCAATTTGAAAGGGAAGAATCAAAAGGATCAGAAAGCCGGAAGGAGGAAAGAAGGGGATCATTGAAGAAGCGATCCATGATCTTTATTGCAAGATGATCAGCAGGACCCAGGATCCGAATGTCGTCGGAAGGATAACGCAGACGGTCGATGACAGAGTGAATGTTGCAATGAATCACGTTGAAAGCAAGATCGATCTCTATCTGGAGATCAAGAACGATTTCGGAAACAAGCATCTTTACCGGAGCGCGAGTATCGATCCTTCTCCGCCGGAAGATCATCGTTGATGAAGGATCCGGATGGAACAACGCTCTTGAGGAATACCTCATGTCGGCCATGAAGCAGAGAATATGATGCCAGAATTTCTTCTTTACTGCCGTTTTTCGCAGGAATCCCTATTTGGTAAAATCAAAATTCAGGATCTGATCACACAATTGATGAATCGGCAGATCGCAGTCACGAATGATCCACTCAGTAAAAAGACCAAGGCTGATCCATACTTTTGATGCATAGTGGTAATAGTCGGATGAATCGACATCCGTAATGTTTTGAATCGTATTGGTAGCGATGAGATGA
>JAILBD010000177.1 GCA_024681275.1 Erysipelotrichaceae bacterium | reverse complement strand
TCAGACTTGCAGAAGAGGAAGAGCACGCAGAGCATCAGCGTACAGCCTGTGCCGCCCAGCCAGATCCAGGCACCCAGTGTCTCGTTTGTCAGGATCAGGGAAGCCTTGCCGCCAGCCGCGACTGCTGCAGCGTTCTTGGCGATGGCATCCATACCGACGGTGTAGTAGACAGGGGTCAACAGCCATGGGCTCAGACCGAATGAGTAGAAGAAAGCCATCAGGAAGTTGATCAGCGTGAAACCGAAGAGGCTCTGCGCGATGTTGATCAGCGGAGAGACCATGACATTGACGATCTCATACAGATCCAGATGCAGGAGGTTGCAGGTGACGAAGGCGCAGATCATGATGACCATGATCGGAGCCATGGAATCAAAGCTGTCGACCAGGAACTTAGGCATCTTGGTGTCTTTCCTGAACATGCTTCTCTTGGAGAAGAGCTTCATGATGAAAGCGACGAACAAGCCTGCAACGATGGCAACGAACATGCCGGAAGCACCGACTCTGTCTGCCGCAACAGCGAAGTTGCCTGCATCATCGATGAAAGCCTGGCTCATCGCAAGAAGCAGTGCGACGCCCATGAAACCGGCCTGTCTCTTGTACTTAGGAAGTCTCAGCTTTTCAAGAACGAAAGTCGGGACCAGATAAGCGACCATCATGGCGCTTAAGCCCATCGTAAATGTGCTGAAGTATGAGAGATCCGGGAAGTTCGGGATATACTCATTCAGGATAGAAATGATCGTGATAAACGAACTGATGATCATTACCGGAACGGTAGCGACCATGGTCTCCTGGATGGAAGCGACCCATGGATTTCTGGCGATAGCGCCGGCTTTCGGGCCGACGACATTAGTCATCCAATCAATAATTTTCTTCATCTTTGTTTTCCCCTTTATTTATTTCTTAGCTAATTCCAATGCCTGATCAAGGATGCCCGCGCCATTCATTCTTGCGTAATTCTCTTCGCTGATGAAAGCAAACGGAACACCATATTCGGAAGTGATCTCGACGAGATTGTCTTCGATATACTTGAGATGCGGGCCAGCCAGAACGGCGTCTTTACCATCGGCGTAATCTTCCAGTTCAGTCTCGCTGATCGCTTCGACATTGATATCGAGGCCTCTGGCGATCCCTTCTTTTTGAACATTCTGAGCAATGAAGCTGCTTGAGGCACCGCCTCCGCAAACGATCAAGATTTCCATAACTTAAATCTCCTTTTTCTGACTTCAGTCTACCGTCAAATAAAAAACGCCACAAATATCTTAATTACCATATCCCGGTAATTAAAATACCATCAGCACATTTCCCCAATATATTAGAATAAGGACATAGGATCTATGAGAAAAAACAGATCAAAAGACATTCTGGATCTCTTCATCCAGAACTCAAAGAGCGATTATTCGGCGGAAGAGCTCAGCGACAGATTCGGTGTCTCACCGCGGATGATCAGAAACTACATCAGACAGCTCAACGAAGGATCGGAAACGATCCTCTTTGAAAATGGCCGGTTCAGACTGGATCCGGAATATGAACGCAAGGAAGACGAAAATCATCCCGATCTCTCTCCGGAAGACAGAGTCTCTGTCATCATCTCAAAGCTCCTGACAGACCAGTCGGACACCGACATCTACGATCTGGCTGACGAGCTTTTCGTATCGGAAGCGACCATCGAAGCCGACCTCAAAAAAGTGCGCCGCCGCATCGAACGCTTCGATCTGACTCTGGCCAATGAAAACGGCAGACTAAGCATCAGAGGCAGTGAAAAGAACAAACGTTCCCTCACCTCCTACATGATCACCAACACCCGCTACAAGGGATTCATGTTCAACGATTCCCGAAGATTCCTCAATGACGAATATCAGATCAGCTTCATCAAAGACAACCTGATCGCCATCTTCAACGAGTGCTACTTTTTCTATAACGACTATTCATTGAACAACATCATCCTGCACATCATCATCACGATAGACCGTCTGAAAAACGACTGCGCGATCCAGGAGACCCAGTTCAATGTCAACATCAGTGAGATCGAGCAGCAGGCTGCCGACAGGATCTCCGCCTTCCTGGAAGAGAACTACGACATCACGATCTCCCAAAGCGAAAGAAACAACATCGCATCCTTCTTATCATGCAATCTGGCGACCCTCGATTAC
>JAILBD010000025.1 GCA_024681275.1 Erysipelotrichaceae bacterium | reverse complement strand
ATCGCGCAGAGCGATGCGTAGGGATCTCCTCTTTGAATGAAGATGCAGGCGGCGATCAGCACGAAGAGGAGATAGCCGATGCAGAAGACGCTTTCACCGATGCGCATGCCCATAGGTCTTTGTTTTGCCATGTCGTTTCCTTCTTTCTGTTGATTCCATTATAGCTTAAAGAAAAACTCCGTCCTGTTCAGACGGAGTTCGTGCTTATTTCTGATAGTATCTGTCGAGTTCTTTTTTGATCAGAGTGTAGATCGCAAGTCCTTTTTCGCTCTTGAATTTGCGGATGAGTCCGCGGTAGATGTAGTTCTTGTCGTTCCTTCTGTCTGCCGGGACTTTGTCAAGGTACTTGATGACATCTTCGATCTCGTTTTCCGGATACTCTTTCAGGAGGTCTTTCAGAAGTGGCGAAGATCCTTTCTCTGTATTCTTGACTTCTTCTTTTTGCACTTCTTCTTTTTTGGATCCCTTCTTCTGGGTTTTGGCAGGAGCGTTCTCCTGTTTCTTCTTTGCAGGAGCGGCTTCCGTTTTCTTGTTTTCGACTCTTGACTGGTCCTTTGCGATGACCCTTGTTTCCGAGTTGACTTTGACCTCAGGTTTCGGTTCCGGTCTGGCTTCCTTCTTAGGTTCAGCCTTCTTTTCTTCTTCTTTCTTCCTGGTGGATCTCCGGGAGGTCTTTTTGACAGTTTCCGGTTTGGTGTTGATGCGTTTGACATCGTAGCCTTCCTTGTTCCAGTATTCGATGACGGAATCATAGCCGGTATCCTGTGATACGACGATGTAGGAAGAGTGTCTGTTCTTTCCGATCAGCCAGCCCAGGTAGGAAGAGAGGTAGAAGTCCAGGGAATTCTTCCCCGGTTTGCATTCGATGATGTTGATCTTGTATCTGTGTTCGTCGATGAGTTCTTTCAATAAGGAGAAGTTGAGGCTCTTGGCGTTTTCCGTGACGCAGATGAAGAGTTCGAACTTCTCGTCTCTGTTGAGCAGAGAGATCCAGGTCGATCCGACGTTCTCAGAATCTATCAGATAAGCAGGTACTTTAGAAAATAACATAATTTTTTACCTTTAAAAATAATAACACAAGAAGGGCCAAAACAGGAAAATAACTGATCTTTCTCAGTTTTTGATGACGATGGTGCGGCCTTCGATGTGGCTGTCCAGTCCGAAACTGTTCAGCAGGATCTCCTCATAGGTGGAGATGTCGCTTTTCACGACGGTGACAGCTTCGTGCAGGGAAGTGAGTTCTTTCCCGGATACGCCCAGAAACTCCTCGCAGTTATCGAGATGGAAGCGCTGCAGGGCGATCTTCAGGATCTCTTTGTCATCGATCTCCCTGTTTTTATATTCGCAGCGTGTGAGGGAGTCGTTTTCGTAGTCGTAGGTCACGAAGACACCTTTTGAGAAGGCATAGTATTCGGATGAGCCCTTGCTGAGGACGGACCCTCTTAAGAAGTGACGGCAGATCTTTCTGAAGGTACTGCCTTTGATCTGAAGCATGCAGATCTCGTTTTCGAAAGGATAGATCTCCCGGAAGCTGCGGTAGTCGACGACCGGTCCGAGCTCCTTTCCCCTGAAAGAACCGCAGCCCAGCATCATGATGTCAAAGCTGGAGTCTTCCTGCATCAGGTCGGCAAAGAGATTGGAGAGTTCCGTTTCTTCGTGTCTGGAAGGGTGACTGAGTTTTCTTGCGAAGGTCGTCAGGATGCGCGATGATCTGTCTTCGATCTTCTGGGAATAGGCTTTCAGGACTTCTTCCATGAGGGCGTCTTTTGGCGTGCGGGAGGCGTCTATATCCAGTACTTGCCAGTCATACGAAAGCATGCGGTGCTGATCCGTGTCGATCTCGATGTCGAAGCGTCCCAGATGTTCGAATCCGGAGCCGGTCTGAACGATCGGGATGCCGTTGATCAGTTTCGGCTTTTTGAGAAGGGTGTGGGAATGCGCGCCTATGATCAGGTCGATGCCGCTCTGGGCATCGAGATCTTCCGCCAGCCGCTTGTCTTCTTCGTAGCCGATGTGGGTCAGCAGGACCGTGAGGTCGATGTCGGTGGTCTTGTAGGAGTCGACGACCGTTGCGATCTGGCGGATGCAGGAGTCCACGTTCAGATAGGAAGAGATCAGTTCTTCGCTTTTTGCGGATAGCAGGATCTCGTCGGTGACCAGTCCGATGAAGAGGACTTTCATGCCGCCGATCTGAATGATGCGGTATGGCTGGAAGAGTCTCTTCTGTGAGCCGGTGATGAACATGTTGGCGTTGATGATCGGAAAGCGGGCGCATTTTTCCAGGAAAAGCAGGTGGGCAAGACCGTAGTCCGCTTCGTGGTTGCCGATGGTGACGATGTCGGGTCTCAGGAGATTGATCATCTCGATCGTGGAGATGCCTTTGAATTCGGCGTCGATCAGGGAACCTTTGAAAAGGTCACCGGCAATGGCATAGAGGCAGTTTTTTTCCTTCTTTCTGATCTCGTTCAGGCAACCTGAAAGAAGGCTGATGTCGCCTGTTTCGATGCCGTCTCTGATCACGGGAAGAAAGGCGCCGTGGGGATCGTTGGAATGAAGGAGCGTGAGTTTTCTGATCACTGTGGTCCCGCCTTCTGTTTCTGCGCGTAAGCCAGCGTCTGTTTCAGTGCGTCTTCTTTCTTCACGCCTGCCAGCCTGAGTTTGTGGGCATAGTTCAGGATGTCCGAAAAGGATTCATCCGGCCGCAGACCGGCTTGAATGAGGTCTTCACCGTTGACATAGTCTCTGGCCATGTATTCCTGATAGATCCCGTATCGTTCAAAGAGCCAGCTGATCTCTTCTTCTTCGGCTTTGGGGCCTTTGTCGGCAAGAGAGAAGTAGAGCAGGTCGAGCGGTTCGCAGGCCTGGTCGAAGACTTTGTTGGTCGATCTGATCGATGATCTGTCTGCCGCCAGGGAAAATGGGCGCATGTGAAGAGGTGTCATGTTGAGCACGTATCTGAGCGGTTCCTTTTCTTCGCAGAAGCGGTGTATGAAGGTCCTGATCAGAGGAAGTCCTTCCGTCTCGTGGCCGTAGGCGTGGATGCGTCCGTCGATCTCTTTCGTGGTGAGGATCTTGCCAAGGTCATGGCTCAGGCACAGCAGCATGAACCGGTATGGTTCAGAGACTTTCTGCCGGTATGCCGTTCCGCGGTCCAGGACTTCCATCGTGTGGACGAAGACATCGCCTTCGGGATGATAGATCGGATCCTGTTTCAGACCGATGAGATCCTGCAGCTCCTTGAACCAGAAAGAGAGCTGGTCCATTTCAAGGAGGCACTTGAAGAATAGAGACGGCTCATCGCTTTTTAAGAGGGCTTTCTTCAGTTCATCTTCGATCCGCTGTTTGTGCAGGGTGGTCAGGTCGATGCTGCTGCACAGCTGAATGGTCGCCGGGTCGATGTCGAAATGGAAACGCGCGGCAAACTGGGCGGCGCGTAAGACTCTCAGGGGATCTTCGATGAAGGTCACAGGGTCGACGCAGCGGATGACCTTCTTCTGAAGATCTTCCATGCCGCCGAAGGAGTCGATGATCTCGCCGCTGAGGACGTCTTCCATCAGGGCGTTGATCGTGAAGTCTCTTCTTCTGGCTGCCTGTTCATAGCCGATGAAGGGATCGACGTCGATCTCAAAATCGCGGTGACCTTTGCCGATTGCCTTTTCCCTTCTGGGCATGGCGATGTCGATGTCGTAGCCTTTCAGAGACCAGACGCCGAAGCTCTTGCCGAAACTGAGCGGCCTGCCCAGCGTTTCCAGGATCTCTTTGAGTTTTTCGGGCGTGATGCCGTGGACTTCGATATCGATGTCTTTGTTTTCGATGTGAAGGATCCTGTCTCTGACGCAGCCGCCCACGTAAAAGACTCTGCCTCCGGCTTCTTTGACTTTTTCGGCGATCTTTCTGCTGAGTTCCGTCTTGTCCATAGATACTTTCATTATAGATGAAGGTCGCTTTGTAATATAATGAATTTAGATTCTGAATATGTTCAAATTCAATAACAGGAGGTTTTTAAATGGAAATAAATAAAGTGGTCAAGGATGATTGCTGCAAGTTCGATCTTTCGGGAAGGCTCGATACGATCACTTCTCCGCAGCTGGAGGAGGCGCTGAACGATCTTCCTGAAAACATCAGTGAGCTGATCCTGGATCTGGCGGAACTGGAATATGTCTCTTCAGCAGGTCTGAGAGTTTTCCTGAATGCGCAGAAAGGCATGAACGAAAAGTCGGGCAAGATGACTCTTCGCAATGTCAACGACGAGATCATGGAAGTCCTGGAAATGACAGGCTTCACCGGAATACTGACGATAGAGTGATCGATCCCTGGGCATGGTCATCAACACATTTGAAGAAAAAGACAAACAGGATTGTCTGAACGAAAAAGAAACAGGGTCGCCTGATCAGCAGATCACGATGGACGATCCTTTTGAGCGTGAAGAGGACTGTGTGCCGGCGGCTGATGTGGTGCAGAAGGAATTCGATGCGGATGTCAAGCAGCTGCATGATGTGCTTGCGTTCATGGAAGAGGAACTGGAGAAGCGGGATGGCGGCATGAAGAAGATCATGGAGGTCACGCTGGCGATGGAAGAGGCTTTCGTGAATGTGGCGCATTACGCGTATGAGGGCATCTCGGAAAAGGGCAAGGCTCTTGTCTCGATGGCTTTCGAGGGCGATGAGGTGAAGGTGACTCTGATCGATAACGGCATGGAGTTCGATCCGCTTGCCAAGGAGGATCCGGATGTCACGGAAGAAGCCAAGTATCGTCAGATCGGCGGTCTGGGCATCTTCATGATCAAGAAGCTGATGGATTCTGTCATGTATGAACGCAAAGACGGTCACAATATCCTTACGATGAGAAAGATCTTCAGGTGATCGCGGACAGGAGAAGGAAATGAGATACGAAAATGAAAACGGCATCCTGACGATACACCTGGAAGGCGCTTTTGATACTGAGAATGCCGAAGCGGTCGGCGCTGAGATACAGAAGATCCGCGATGAGCATCCCGATGGATCGTTGGTCATCGATGCCGACGATCTGAGATACATCTCTTCAGCCGGACTCAGGCAGATCCTGCGTCTGAAGAAGAAAGAGAAAGATCTGAAGATCATCAACTGCAGTGCTGAGGTCTATGATATCTTTTCCATGACGGGTTTTACGGAGATGATGGATATCGAAAAGGGATACCGCCGTCTGAGCGTCGAAGGATGCGAGATGATCGGCGAGGGTTCCAACGGTATCGTCTATCGGATCAATCCGGATACGATCGTCAAGGTCTATAAGAATTCCGATGCGCTGGACGATATCAAGCGTGAACGGGAACTGGCCAAGACGGCACTGGTCATGGGCATCAATACGGCGATCCCTTTCGATGTGGTCAGAGTCGGCGACAAGATCGGTTCGGTCTTTGAGCTCCTCAATGCCAAATCGATCACCAAGCTGATCCTGGAGGACAGGAAAAATATCGACAAGTACGTGAAGATCTTTGCGGACATGTTGAAGGAGATCCATGGGACGCCGGTCAGCAGCGATCTGATCCCCGATGCGAAGAAGACGGCTCTTGAATGGGCGGAATGGCTGAAGGAGAAGATCCCTGCAAAGACCTACAAGAAGCTGCATCAGATGATCAAAGAGATCCCTGAGCATCGTTTCATGCTGCACGGGGATTATCACACCAACAACGTGCATTACGATGGCGTTGAGCCGATCCTCATCGACATGGATACGCTGGCCTGGGGCCATCCGATCTTCGAGTTCGCTTCGATCTACCTGGCATACCAGGGTTTCGGTGAGCTGGACAAGAGGGAGATCGAGGATTTCCTGAAGATCGATTGCGATCTGGCCAAGGAGATCATGGACAAGCTCTTCCGTTTCTATTTTGAGGATAAGGATGAAGCGTTCATTGAGTCGGTCATTTCCAAAGCCAGGGTCATCTCCTATACCAGGATCCTGCGCAGGACTTTGAAGCGCAGGCCGGATGAGCAGGAGCTGATCGATCACTACATGAAGCAGCTGATCGAATACGTCGACAAGAACGACTCACTGGTCTACTGAAAAATGTTACACAAGGCTTCCCGCAAAGGGGCCTTTTTCTTTTTGTCAGGGGCAATTGTTTGGGTGCGCTTACATAAAAAGTTATATAATAGTGATGTGGCACTTTCTGCCACGAGGTTAACAGAAAGGGAATCATAATGAAAAAACTATTTGCTTTATTGTTAGCTGTTCTGATGTGCCTGTCACTGGCTGCCTGCTCAGGCGGCGGTACGACACCTGAACCGGCTGAGGAGCCGGCTGAAGAGACAGCTGCCGAGACGTTTGAGGAGCTTCTGGCTGCCGGTATCGCAAACGGCAACAAGCTGACGATCTATACGACTCACTCAGTTGCTGTATCCGCTCTTGAAGCTTTCATGGGTAAATATGCTCCGGAAGTTGAATACGAAGGAACACAGATCGGTGATACCAACCAGGTCACTCAGGTCGCTCAGGAAGTCAAAGAGGGTGTCAGCGGCGCTGATATCATCTTCATTCAGGATGGTGCTCGTGTTCTGACAGACCTGGTCGAAGAAGGTTATGTCTACAACTGGTACAACCAGGAGATCAAGGATCTGGTAGGCGATGATTGCGAACCTCTGCTCGTCTGGGATTACTGCAACAAGGTCATCATGTACAACAACGGTGCTGACAACACTTACAACGAAGGCGATATCACGAACATCTGGTATTGCACAGATCCTGCCAACAAGGGTGCGTTCTGCATGAAGGATCCGACAACGGAAGGCGTCAACATGAACTTCCTGGTCAACCTGACTTCTGAAGAGAATGCTGCGAAGCTGGAAGCTGCTTACAAGGATTACTACGGAACAGACCTCGTACTGGATGAGGGCTGCCCGAATGCCGGTTATCAGTTCATCAAGATGATGTATGCCAACGACATGGTGCTTGGTTCATCTGACTCAACGATCGCGAAGGATATCGCTGCTGCTGAGAAGCCAATGAGCGGCTTGCTGACACTGAACAAGTATCTGAAGTCCCGCGCTCAGCGTGAAGACGGCGTGACCTGGAACCTCTTATACACGACTGACAATGTCAATCCTGTTGCCGGTTTCATTTATCCGATCTATGCTTTACAGGTCCAGAATGCTGACAACCCGGAACTCGCCAAGGCTTTCCTGATCTGGTTGTATTCAGAAGAGGGCTGGTATGGCAATGGCGAACTGACTTGTGCTGATGGTTCAGTTTACAAAGGCATGCAGGGCAGATACGGCGATTACTCAGGTAACACTGCCAACCCTGTAGCTGATGGTGATATGAGCGTCAAGGAATGGAAGAACATCCTCGTTCAGGAAGATGCTGAGCAGGCTGCTGAATACAGAGCTGACGTTGAAGACTTCATCCAGCTGATCAAATAATCCTGGATCATTAAATTAGAAAAAAGGGCTTGGGCTTTTAAGCCCATCCCCTTTTTTATTGAAGGAGGACAAAGAACGTGAAAAAACGTTGGAATAGAATCAAAACATTTTTCTCCAAACCTTACAATGTCCTTTTAGTACTCTTTGTGGTCGTTCTGAGCTTCCTGGTGGTCATCCCGCTGGTCTCCATCGTGCGCGATACTTTCATCGTCCACGCTTCGGAGAAATCGAGGGTCCATCAGGCGGTAGGCTCCTTTACGACCTACCACTGGAACAGGCTGTTCCGGTCTGACTTCTCCAAGTCTCTGCTCTGGGATCCTATCCTGAATTCCATCAAGACGAGTGCCTGGGCCTGTGTCGTTTCGATCCTGATCGGTGGCTCTTTCGCCTGGCTGGTCTCCAGAAGCGACATGCGCTGGAAGGGACTGCTGACCAAGCTGTTCATCTTCCCGTACATCATGCCCAGCTGGACCCTGGCTCTGGCCTGGAAGAACTTCTTCAAGAACATCGATGTCACCGGTTCCAACGGCATCTTCTTTTCGCTGACGGGCATTCAGGTACCGACCTGGTTTGCCTATGGGGAATTCCCGATCATCGTCGTGACCGGCATGCATTACGCGCCGTTCGCCTATATCCTGATCGGCGGCATCCTGCATAACATGGATGCCAACCTGGAGGAGGCGGCGATCATCCTGAAGACCAACCGTCTCAGGATGTTCCTGAAGATCACGATCCCTATCGTCATGCCTGCCGTGTTGAGTACTATCATCCTGGTCTTCTCAGGTGCGATGGCTTCCTTTGCGACGCCGCAGTTCCTGGGTCTGCCGGTGCGATATTATGTCCTGACGACCGAGCTGTATGCGTCGATCAACGGCACCAATCCGGGTGTCGGTTACATCCTGGCTCTGATCATGATCGTGATCTCGGTCATCATCATGTTCGTCAACCAGAAGATGATCGGCAACCGCAAGTCCTATGCGACGGTCACCGGCAAGAGCGCCAACATCTCGATCTTCCATCTGGGCATCTGGCGCACGCCGATCTCATGCATCGCGTTCTTCGTGGTCATGACGATGTCGGTCATCCCGCTGGTCACCTTTGCCCTGGAGTCGCTGCTGGCTTATACCGGCATCTACGACTTCAGCAATCTGACGCTGAGCTTCTGGATCGGGCAGGCACAGGGACACGATACCTGGCAGTCTGAGCCGGGCATCCTGCGCAACTCGGAGGTCTACAGGACACTGTTCAATTCGCTCAAGCTGGCTGTCACCTGTTCGATCGGCGCCGGTACATTGGGCTTCCTGGCCGGTTACTGTATCGTCAGAAGGAGGGGGTCTTTCCTTTCTCAGCTGGTCGAGAACCTGACCTTCATCCCTTACCTGATCCCTTCGATGGCTCTTTCTGCCATCTACCTGTCGATGTTTGCGACTAAACGCGGTATCATGCCTTCCCTGTACGGATCGTTCGCGATCCTGGCCCTGATCGGTACGGTCAAGTATCTGCCGATGGCTTCCAGGTCCGGTGTCAACTCGATGCTGCAGCTGTCGCCGGAGATCGAAGAAGCCGGTATCATCATGGGCGTTCCATGGGTCAAGCGTATGACGAGGATCATCATTCCGATCGAAAAGACGACGATCGTTTCCGGATATCTGCTGCCGTTCATTTCGGCGATGAGAGAGCTGTCGCTCTTCGTCATCCTGGTCACGGCAAACAACAGAGTCCTGACGACCTTGCTGCTGTTCTACGATGAGAAAGGCTACACGCAGTTCTCGAATGCTGTCAACCTGCTGATCATCATCGTCGTGCTGGCGATCAACTTCTCTGTTGAGAAGCTGACAGGTGCTTCGATCGAAAAGGGTGTAGGAGGATAAAATATATGCCAACGATAAAATTAGTCAATATAACAAAACAGTTCGCAAAGGGATCGAAGGCTGTCGATAACCTGAACATGGTGATCAAAGACGGTGAATTCGTTTCTTTGCTGGGACCTTCCGGCTGCGGCAAGACGACGACGCTGAGGATGATCGCCGGTCTTGAGACGCCGACCGAGGGTGAGATCTATTTCGATGATGTCTGTGTCTTCTCGGATGAGAAGGGCATCAACCTTTCTCCGGATAAGAGGAATATCGGTTTCCTCTTCCAGAACTACGCTCTGTGGCCGCACATGACCGTCAGAAGGAACATCTCCTTTGGTCTGGAGAACATGAAGTGGCCTAAAGAAGAGATCGAGGCGAGAGTCGATGAGATCTGCAAGACGATGCGCATCGAGGAATACAAGGACCGTTATCCGGCAGAACTTTCCGGCGGTCAGCAGCAGCGTGTTGCGATCGCCCGTACTCTGGCACCGAATCCAAAAGTCCTGCTGATGGATGAGCCTCTGTCCAACCTGGATGCCAAACTGAGGAACGACATGCGTGCCGAGCTCAAGAGACTGCATCTGAACACGGGTTCGACGTTCGTCTATGTCACGCATGACCAGTCGGAGGCCATGACGCTGTCCACGAAGGTCGCTCTGATCAAGCTGGGTCTTCTGCAGCAGTACTGTCCGCCGCTCGAACTCTATGGCGAGCCGGCCAACATCTTCTGTGCTGACTTCATGGGCAATCCATCCATGAACTTCGTGGAATGCCACGGTGTCAGAAAGGGCAAGAA
>JAILBD010000010.1 GCA_024681275.1 Erysipelotrichaceae bacterium | reverse complement strand
GGGCTGATCAGTTCAACTTCCATTTCAACGTGGTCACCAGGCATAACCATTTCAGCACCGCCTAAACCTTTGACGATACCAGTTACGTCTGTTGTACGGAAATAGAACTGAGGACGGTAGTTAGCAACGAACGGAGTATGTCTGCCGCCTTCATCCTTAGTTAATACGTAAACCTGCGCATTGAACTGAGTGTGAGGAGTAACAGAACCCGGTTTTGCTAAGACCTGGCCTCTTTCGATCTCGTCACGGTTGACACCACGGAGCAGAGCACCGATGTTGTCGCCAGCTTCAGCCTGATCCAGCTGCTTGTGGAACATTTCCAGACCAGTGATGACTGTAGATCTTGTAGGTTTGATACCGACGATCTCAGTCGGATCGTTCAGGTGAGCGACACCACGCTCAACTCTGCCTGTAGCAACTGTACCACGACCAGAGATCGTGAAGACGTCTTCTACTGACATAAGGAATGGCTTGTCCATTTCTCTTGCAGGTGAAGGGATGTATGAGTCACATGCATCTAAGAGTTCGTCGATCGCAGGAGTCCATTCAGGA
Source organism: Erysipelotrichaceae bacterium (assembly GCA_024681275.1). The sequence goes on along the minus strand of JAILBD010000010.1, from coordinate 7,043 downwards.
TCGCCTTCGAGAGCCTTTAATGCAGAACCACGGATAACTGGAGTGTCATCGCCTGGGAAGTCATATTCATCAAGAAGTTCTCTGACTTCCATTTCGACTAAGTCGATCAATTCCGGATCGTCGACCATGTCGCACTTGTTCAGGAATACGACGATGTAAGGAACACCGACCTGTCTGGCTAACAGGATATGTTCACGAGTCTGAGGCATCGGTCCATCGTTTGCTGCAACGACCAGGATTGCACCATCCATCTGAGCAGCGCCGGTGATCATGTTCTTGATATAGTCAGCGTGTCCCGGGCAGTCAACGTGAGCATAGTGTCTCTTAGCTGTCTTATATTCAACGTGAGCGGTATTGATAGTGATACCACGAGCCTTTTCTTCCGGAGCACCATCGATCTGGTCGTAAGCCTTGAATTCAGCCTGACCTTTTTCTGACAATCTCTTAGTGATTGCAGCTGTTAAAGTAGTTTTACCATGGTCGATATGACCGATAGTACCAATGTTGACATGTTCTAACGAACGGTCAAACTTTTCTTTTGCCATCTTAAGTTTTTTCCTCCTAAATTCAACAATATTATTTTAAGATAAAACATCCTATTTAGCAATTGCTATCGGGAGTTTTTCTTGACGATTTCATCGGCTATGTTTGCCGGTACTTCAGAGTAGTGATGCATCTGCATCATGTAGTTTCCGCGGCCTTGAGTATTGGATCTCAGGTCTGTTGCGTAACCGAACATCTGCGATAACGGGATGTATGCTCTGATGACGACTGCATTGCCTCTTTCTTCCTGATCGTTGATGTGTCCGCGCCGTTTCGTCACATCGCCCATGACTGTACCGAGGTACTCGGTAGGGACGGTGATCTCGACGTCCATGATCGGTTCGAGAAGTACCGGATCACATTTTTTGGCAGCTTCCTTGAGCGCAAGGCTGGCCGCTGTCTTGAAGGCCATTTCCGAAGAGTCGACTTCGTGAGATGAGCCATCAAACAGGGTCGCTTTAATGTCAACGACCGGGTATCCGGCGATCAGTCCGTTTTCCAGTGCTGCCTTTAAGCCTTCCTGTGTCGGTTTGATATATTCCCTAGGAACAGTACCGCCCACGACGGCATCGATGAATTCAAATCCTTTGCCTGTCTCGTTTGGTTCAAACCTGATCCAGACGTGTCCATACTGGCCTCTGCCGCCTGACTGTCTGACGAAGCGGCCTTCACAATCAGCTGCTTTCTTGATCGTCTCACGGTAAGCGACCTGCGGTTTGCCGACATTGCATTCGACTTTGAATTCGCGTTTCATCCTATCGACGATGATATCCAGATGAAGCTCACCCATACCGGCGATGATCGTCTGACCGGTCTCTTCGTCGGTGTATGTCCTGAAGGTCGGGTCTTCCTCTGCCAGTTTGCCTAAAGCGATATCCATCTTGTCGGAATCGGCCTTTGTTTTGGGCTCTACCGACATCTGGATGACCGGCTCCGGGAATACCATGGATTCCAGGATGATCGGGTGTTTCTCATCACAGAGAGTGTCACCTGTCGTAGTGTTTTTCAATCCTACAGCTGCGGCGATATCTCCGGCGTCGACTTCATCGATATCGGCGCGGTGATTCGCGTGCATCTGTACCAATCTTCCAAATCTTTCCTTGTAGTCTTTTGTTGCATTCAGCACATAGGAACCGGCAGATGCCACACCGGAGTAGACTCTGAAGTAGGTGAGTCTTCCGACGAACGGGTCTGTCATGACCTTGAAGGCCAGGGCAGAGAACGGTTCCTTGTCGTCTGCGTGTCTGAACGCCTCATCTCCGAACTTTGTCGTTCCTTTGATCGCAGGTACGTCGAGCGGAGAAGGCAGATAATCGACGATCGCATCCAGCAGCAGCTGAATACCTTTGTTTTTATAGGCCGAACCGCACAGCACCGGGAAGAATTCCGAAGTGAGCACGGCTTTTCTGATCGCCTGTTTGATCAGGCTGATATCAGGATCCTGACCGTCGAGGAAGACTTCCATGAGATCGTCATCATAATCACAGAGTTTTTCAATGAGTTCGCTTCGAAGGAGTTCTGCATCATCGGCATACTGTTCTTCGATCTCCATCTCTTTGATATCTGTGCCCTGATCGTTAGGGTACATGTACTGTTTTCTTTCGACCAGGTCGATGATGCCCCGGAAAGTGTTTTCTGCTCCGATCGGCATCTGTATAGCGGCGGCTTTCGCTGCCAGCTTGTCGCCGATCGAATTGACTGACATCGTGAAGTCAGCTCCGGTCGCATCCATCTTGTTGGCAAAGACGATCCTTGGGACCCCGTATGTGGAGGCCTGTCTCCAGACTGTCTCGGTCTGCGGTTCAACACCGGCCTTGGCATCCAATACAGTGACCGCACCATCCAATACTCTCAGGGATCTTTCGACTTCTACCGTGAAGTCGACGTGACCTGGCGTATCGATGATGTTGATCCTTGTCTTTGGCATCTGGTTTTTGGAACCGGGCCAGAAGGTCGTGGTAGCAGCAGAAGTGATCGTGATACCTCTCTCCTGTTCCTGTTCCATCCAGTCCATCTGACTGGCGCCATCATGTGTTTCACCGATCTTGTGTGTTTTTCCGGTAAAGAAAAGAATTCTTTCAGTACAGGTAGTCTTGCCTGCATCGATGTGCGCCATGATGCCAATATTCCTTGTATTCTCTAAAGCATATTGACGTGCCATAACGTTTCCTTCCTTTCCTGATTACCAGCGATAGTGAGCGAATGCTTTGTTAGCTTCAGCCATCTTATGTGTATCGTCTTTCTTCTTGACAGACTGACCGACACCATTAGATGCGTCGATGATCTCTGCAGCTAATCTTTCTTCCATCGTTCTTTCAGATCTCAATCTGGAATAGTTGACGATCCATCTCAGACCCAGAGTCAGTCTTCTTTCATCAGAAACTTCGACCGGGACCTGGTAGTTAGCACCACCGACTCTTCTTAATTTCAATTCGAGTTCAGGCATGACATTGTCCAATGCTTTTTCAAATACTTCCATTGGCTGCTGGCCTGTCTTCTTTTCTACGATATCGAATGCATTGTACAGGATGTTCTGTGCGACACCTTTTTTACCATCTAACATGATCTTGTTGATTAAACGTGTCACAAGCTTTGAATTGTAGATAGGATCTACCAATACATCTCGTTTCGCAATATGTCCTTTTCTTGGCATTTTTAATCTCCTTTCATGTTTTACTTAGGTTTTTTAGCGCCGTATAATGAACGACCCTGCATTCTTCCGTCAACACCCGCGCAGTCGAGCGTACCTCTTATGATATGGTAACGGACACCTGGTAAATCCTTAACACGTCCGCCACGGATCATAACAACTGAGTGTTCCTGAAGATTGTGTCCGATACCAGGGATGTAAGCTGTGACTTCCATACCGTTAGATAAACGAACACGGGCATACTTTCTTAAAGCTGAGTTTGGCTTCTTAGGTGTCATCGTACCGACACGGGTGCAGACGCCTCTTTTCTGAGGAGAAGCCAGGTCGATCGGACGATTCTTTAATGAGTTGTAGCCTCTATTTAAAGCCGGAGCCTTTGACTTGAATGTTCTCGCTTTTCTGCCTTTTCTTACTAACTGATTAATTGTTGGCATGTGTATCTCCTTTCTTTTCTATGAAGCACACGTTATCAGGTGTGCCAAATATCTGACTTATATATAGATCCTTTCGGATCCGTCAGCTTATTTATATTATCAGAACAGCAGTCCCAAATCAAGCAGAAAATGCTTATTTTATGCAGTTTTTTCTGTTTCACGGGTCCAGTCGTGCCAGAATGGTGTTTCCGGGACCGCATTTGTGTATCGATGATGGCTGAATTATAATAAATATAAGGATAAGAAGAGATAAGAGGTACATATATTATGGATCAGATCATCACATCGCTTTTGGAGAACGACCTGTATAAGTTTTCTATGGGACAGGCCATCTATCACCAGTACTCTGACTATAAGACGACCTGGACTTTCAGATGCCGCAACGAAGGCGTTGTTTTCACGAAAGAGATCTTTGAAGAGATCAAACATCAGATCCGTCTGTATTGCGCATTGCGTTTTGATGAAGACGAACTGGCTTATCTGAATGAGATCCGCTGGATCAAAGGCAGCTATGTGGATTTCCTGCGTCTGTGGCAGCCCCGCTATGAGGATTTCCATTTCGATCTGACTCAAGACGGGAAACTGATCGTCAAAACGACCGGCACCTGGCTGAACACTTCGATGTATGAGGTGCCTACCCTGGCCATCATTAACGAGGTCTATTTCCGCATGACCTATGACTACGATGAACTGCTGAGACAGTTCAAGGAGAGGGCGATCGCCAAGTGTGAAAAGATCCGGAACGGGGAATATGAACTGGAGTCTTTCTCCGAATTCGGTCTGCGCAGAAGACTCTCATCGGAAGCACAGGATTTCATCGTTTCCAAACTGGCTGAATACCGCAATCCGAAGTCGTATTATCTGGGGACTTCCAACGTCTACCTGGCCAGGAAATACGATCTGACACCGGTGGGCACGATGGCGCATGAATGGATCATGTGTGTCGGACAGGGAGATCACAAGCACAATCCGGCTTATTCCAATTATTATGCACTGAACGCCTGGGTCAAGGAATACGGTGTCCTCAACGGCACCGCTCTGACCGATACCATCACGACCGACTGTTTCCTCAGGGATTTCCGGCTGACTTTTGCGACTCTGTTCTCCGGTGTCCGTCATGATTCTTCTGATCCGTTCGCCTGGGGCGACAAGATGCTGAAACACTATGAGTCGCTGGGCATCGATCCGAAGAACAAGCTCCTGCTTTTCTCGGATTCATTGAATCTGGAGAAAGCGACCAGGCTCTGCCGTTACTTCAAGGGCCGGTGCAAGGTGGCGTTTGGCATCGGCACTTATCTGTCCAATGATACGGAAGTGGATGCCCTGAACATCGTCATGAAGGTGACCAGGTGCAACGGACAGGATGTGGCAAAGATCTCGGATGTCGATGGCAAGTCGATGTGCGAGAATCAGGAGTATGTCGATTATCTGCAAAGAAGCATAGAATGGCGCATGAATAATGAGGTGATGAAAAATGTTTGATGCGAAAAAAGAGACTGATAGGATCATTGCGTTCGTCCGCGATTACTACCGGAAAAACGGTTTGAAAGGCGCTGTGCTGGGCATTTCCGGCGGCAAGGATTCCGGCGTGGTCGCAGCGATCATGTGCGCGGCTTTGGGCAAGGAGAACGTCGTCGGCGTGACACTTCCCTGCCATTCCAAGGATGCCGATCGGAATGATGCGCTGCTGGTGGCGGAGAAGTTCGGTTTTGAAATGCTGAACATCGATTTGACTTCCGTCTTTGATGCGTTCAAAGGTGAAGCATCAAAACTGGGTGATTTCAGCGCGGAAGAGCTGAAGAATTCCGATATCAACCTCAAGCCTCGCTTGCGCATGGCTTCTGTCTATTATCTGGCAGCTCTGCTTTCAGCGACCAGGGGAGGGACCTACATCGTTCCGGGCACTTCCAATGCCTGCGAGCTCTATGTCGGCTATTTCACGAAAGGCGGTGACTCCGTCTATGACATCGCTCCGATCTATTCGCTGACCGTCGATGAAGTCATCAAAGTCGGCGAGGTCCTGGGTGTCCCGGAGAAGGTCCTCTACCGCACACCGGATGATGGCATCTCTGGCCTGTCAGACGAAGACAAGCTGGGTGTCAGATATGCCGATATCGGCAAGATCATCAAGGGTGAAGAAGTCAATGAGGAAGAGAGAACCAAGATCGAGAAACTGCACAGGGGTGCTGCCCATAAATTCAATATCCCGGTCTACAGGATCGAAAGATAAGATGAAGATCGGGATCTATGTCGGCTCCTTCAATCCTGTTCACAAGGGACACATCGCCATCGCACAAGCCTGCATCGATCAGAGCCTTGTCGATGAGGTCTGGATCATTCCGACTGGTTCCTATTGGGAGAAGAATGATCTCTATCCTCTGAAGGATCGTATCGCGATGCTGAAACTGGCGGCAAAAGAGGCCATCAGGATCGATGAGACCTACAACGAGTATCCGTACACCTACATGATCTTTGAGCAGCTGAAGAAGGATCATCCGGATGATGTTTTCGCCCTGATCCTGGGTGCGGACAATCTGCCCCGTTTCAACGAATGGAAGCATTATGAGGAACTTCTGGAAAATGAGTTCATCGTTTTGCCAAGGGATCAGATCAAAAGAAAACAGATCGTTTCTTTGATGAAAAAGATGCACAAAGAGGATTACAGGATCCTGAAGCTGAAGCAGATCGATATCAGTTCCACGTATATCAGGGAACATCTGGATGATCGTGAAGCGATCGCGGATATGATCGATGAAGATGTTTATGATTATCTGTTGAACATGGAAAGGAAATAGAAATATGCAGCATGAGATCACGCAAAGACATCCGCTTCTGGATGAGAACGGGCATCTGATCGAGCCGGGTTATGCAAGGAGCCTGATCCTGGATTATGACCGCAAGGCGATCAAGGCCAATTCCCTGCGGATCAAGGAATGGGACTACTATCTTGTCTATAACAGGGACTATGCGATCGCTTTGACCGTGGATGACAACTCCTACATGGCCCTGGATTCGATCTCCCTGATCGACTTCCGCGTTCCGTGTGAACACACGAATTCGCCGATGAAGGTGCTGACTCTGGGCAAGCGCAATTTCCCGTCTTCTTCTGTTTCGGGCGATGTGAAGGGCGATGGCAAAGGCTACAAGATCGAGTTCCTTCACGAGGATGACAAGAGGATACTCAACTTTGAAATGGAGGATTTCTTTGAGGGCAAGCCGATCAGAGGGTCGATCTGTCTGGAGAAGAAGGAGGATGACTCCATGGTCATCGTCACCCCATACAGGGAATCCAAGGTCCACTTCTATTACAACCAGAAGATCAACTGCATGCCGGCGGAAGGGAAGGTCTTCTTTGATGGCAAAGAGTATATATTTAATAAGGAAGACAGTTTCGGCACTCTGGACTGGGGCCGGGG
>JAILBD010000171.1 GCA_024681275.1 Erysipelotrichaceae bacterium | reverse complement strand
CCTGGAACCGGGCGATGAGATCTTCCTTTATACGGATGGTGTCGTGGAGGCGACGAATGTCAACAAAGAGCTCTATGGCGAGGACAGATTGCTGGAATTCATCGATCATGAAAGAGAAGTCGATGCCAAGGCAGTTTGCGAGGACGTTCTGGTCAATGTCTTCGAGTTCTTCAAAGGAGCCGATCAGTTCGATGACATCACTGAGCTTTCACTGAAATATCTCAAGAAAACAAATTAAAAGGGGCTGTAACGAAACCTATTTGTGATTATCGACGATGACATAATAGGTTTTAAGGGAAGTACAGCTCCTTTTTCTTTGATTGTTTGTTCCATTTGTTGATTCTTTGTGTTTTTAATCTACAGTCAAAAGCCATCCCTTATATCTTCCTTCGCATCCAGTTCGAAGGAAGGAATGAGAAAGGTCTTTCTCGTGGCAGAATTAAGCATAGTAAAAGTCTCCTAGCCAAAGACATTTTACCTTAGAGGCGTCCGGGTTCGATTCCCCGACGTCTTTTTATATACAAAGTTAAAGAAAAAAGGGCTGTAACCCTTCATATTGACTGATCATTCTTTATGATCATTCGGCAGGTTTCGTTACAGCCCCTTTTTTAGATGTTGATCTTCTTGTCTTTCGGCCAGGAGACGTCGTAGGCGATCCGGAATGTCTTCTTTTCATTCGGCCTGAGTTTGAACTCCCATTTCAGTTCGCCGTTGTTTTCGTCGTGTTTCGCGCCGGAGATCTCTCTGATGTCGACACTGATGGTCTTGTCATCGGATACCGGGACCTGATCGATGAGGGTGATGTCCGCTTCCTTGTCTTTCAGGGAGCTGATCTCCAGCTCATAGACGAATTCGGTCTTGGTCTGGCCTTTCAGCAGGACGTTGGAGCGGTACTTTCTGATCTGCTGTCTCTTCAGGCGTATCGTCTCGTCTTTGCCCAGGGAGATGTCATAGTTCTCCTTGTTTGGATCGACAGCCAGATAGATGTTGCCCAGGAAGCTGTCCTTGTGATAGATGTTGGCGCTGCTGTTGATGATTTCTTCGATGTCGGCGGTCTTGACTTCGGCGGCCAGGTAGCCGAAGGAGTCGGCCTTCGGGACGGCGATGATGTGGTATCTGCAGTCGACTTCATGGGATACAAGGTCGATGCTGATCTGACTTTCGTGTTCCAGATCGTAGAGACCGTTCAGGTCGTATTCCATCATCGTGTCATTGAGGCTGGCTTCAGCCTGATCATAGCGGACTTCGACCATCTCTTCATCGGCTTCTTCCATCACCATCTCCGCCGTGTCTTCCATGGCCCTGCTCATTTTGGCGGAGGCGTTCATGGTCCTGAAGGCCGGTGCACTTCCATAGAGCATCGGCTGGTAGAAGGAGAGGTGCTGCGGAGAGAGGACCGGGATGTCGGCTGAAATGCTCGGGTCACCGGTGAAGAGCTTCAGCCTGATCTGTTTCCAGTCGGCAGCCGTATCCTGCCTGAGACTTGCCTTGAGATAGATCGCGGCTTTTTCTTCTTCGCCGGTGCGGATCTCATAGAATGGTGTCCAGGAGGCGTTGTTTTCATAGTAGCGAAGGGCGATCGGGTAGGTCCCGTCTGTCTCGCATTCCAGATCGACGTCGACCAGGTAAGCCTGACACTCTCTGTTTTTGTCTTCGAGAGCCTTGCGGATCCGCTTCTCTTCTTCCTGAAGTCCGTGTATGGTCTCGTTGACTTCGCTGATCTTTCCCGGAAGGGCATCGATGTATTCGCTCATGTCTTTCAGGGATATGTTTTCTTTTGAAGTGAAGTCGGTGTTCTTTTTCAGGATCTCGATCTGATCGCTGTAGACGGTGATCTTGTCCTGGACGCGCTTGAGTTCATCGAGGAGAGCTTTTTTGATCTCGTTCTGTTCCTCGACTGTGCGCCGGTAAGGGCGGACGTTGGATCCTCTGACTTTCGTGCTCAATGAGACGGTGAGAGTCGATGGATCGAGAGATCCGCTGAGTCCTTCGATCGTGATCGTCTCTTTGCCTTTGCGCAGATCCACGCTTCCTTGTCTGGTGATATACGCTCCGTTTCTGTACAGGGAGACTTCTTTGATTTCTGTCGTGATCATATATTCGTACCTCTTGATTCCATTGTACAGGATGAGTGAGCACGAAACAAAAAAGAGATCGTTTCAGATGCTATACTGAAGATAGAAAGAAGAGGAAAACATCATGAATGAAGTATGGGAATTCTTAAAGGAATGCGGTACCTATTATTTGGCGACGGTCGATGGCGATCAGCCTCGCGTGAGGCCTTTCGGTACGGCGGAGATCTTTGATGGAAAGCTCTATATCCAGACCGGAAAGAAGAAAGACTGCTACAGGCAGATCATTGAAGATCCCAAGGTCGAAGTATGTGCGTTCAAGGCCGGCAAGTGGCTGCGTATCGCCGGCAAGCTGATCCCTGATGAGAGAGTCGAAGCGAAGAAGGACATGCTGGACAAGAACCCTTCGCTCAGGGCGATGTACGACGAGAATGACGATAACACGATCGTCCTCTATTTTGAGGATGCAGTCGCAACTTTCTCTTCCTTCACGGAAGCTCCTCGGGAGATCAGATTCTAGGAGACCAGGAAAGACATGAAAAAAGATCAGCGGATCTGATCCCGCTGATCTTTTTGTTTGGGCCTTATCCTCTTAAGAGCTGGTTGAGTACCGCGAAGAGCGTTGAAGCCAGGACGTTGCCGTTGGAGGAAACGCCTGTTCCGGCTGCCTGCGAGAGGATGTTGTAGAGCAGTTTGTACTGCGAGTTGTTGTTGTAGTTGCCGTTGACGAAGTTCAGCAGGTTCTGCAGGCCGTTGTTGGAGATGCCGCTGTTGCCTGTCAGGCCCAGGAAGGAACCGAGTCCGCCGTTATTGTTGTAGTAGGAGTTGTAGCCATAGCCGTTGCCGTAGCCTGTCGAGAAGAGGTTCCCGAAGAGGTTGTTGGAATGCTGGGAATAGCTGTTTCCGCCCAGGAGCGATGAGAACGGATTGGAGTTCTGCTGGTAGACGTTGTTGAAACCCAAGAGCGTTCCCAGAAGTCCGATCGCCGAGTTGTTGTAGGTGTGGGCGTTCTTTCTCTTGAAGAGTTTCAGCAGGACGATGATCAGCATGATCTCTTTGAGATCCAGTCTTCCGTCAAAGAGGGCTCTGACTGCCTGGTTGCTGCCGGCGTTGAGGCCTCTGGTGCCGCCTACGTAATTGAGGAGGTCCTTGGCATCGAGGGAACCGGCTGCAGCGGAATAGAGCTGTACGACCGGATTCTGAGACAGTTCCTGGTTGATGGAATTGACGTCTTCACTGCTGAGGTTGCCGCCGACGACGTTGAGAAGAGGATTGACCCGCTGTCCGCTTCTGGTCAGAGGTGCTTCTTCGATGTTCAGAAGCTGTTCAAGAAGGGCAGGATTCTGATCGATCGCGTTTAAGATCTTATCTGTATTCTGATTCATTATTTTTTCATTCTCCTTGTAATTACATTATAAAGCATGAGGTCTGATCTTGTGAAATATGCTCAATCCGTCTCTTTCTTTCTGTTGATGAGAAGGGACAGGATGATCAGGACGAGGCCGGCAGCCGCAAGAACGATGGATGGGACGTTCAGCCTTTCGGTGAATGCCTTGAAGAAGGCGGGCACGACCACATAGATCTTGTTTCCGGAATCGATCAGTCTCTGTGTCAGTGTGTCTGCATATCTGGCCGGAAGCATCCTGCTCAGATAGAGGGCGGCTCCTGAAAGCAGGAAGGAGAGGCCGAGAAAGCCGATGGCTCTTTTCTTTCCGGCGAGAAGAAGGATCAGCCCCAGCAAAGCGGCGATGCCAGCCAGGATATAGGTGACGGTGTTGTTCAGGAACATCTTCAAAGCCGTCAGGACGATGGCCGGGAGGGCTTTTGATGTGCTCTCATAGGATGGCAGGAAGGAAGAGAGGCTTGGCCAGATGCTTTTCTGGATGCTTTGCAGGAGGACGCGGTCGCTCTTTTCCGTGTTGAGATATTCAAGGGAGATGCCTTTTGTTGTCAGGTAGCCGTAGACGGCTTCCATGATGCCGGCTTCGAAGCTTTCCGAAGAAAGCGTCTCAGTTTCCGTGTTGTTTTTGAAGCGTTCCAGATAGCTGTTGAAGGCGTCACTGTAGATCGTTTCGTATCTCTCTTCAAGCTGACGATAGAGGCCGTTCTGGATCTCAGCCTTGTCTTTTCCTGTGGAAATAAGATAGGCAAAGGTGTTTTTCTGGTCGATATCCAGAGAACAGAAGAAGTCTTCATCAGCCAGTTTGTTCATGATGTCGCGGTACTTAATGCCGACAGTCTCCCGAACGAGGTCATCCATCCTGGATCTGGTCCTTCCGTACATCGTCGTATAGTAGATGGTCCTTCCCGGTACGATGACGCCCTGGTCGATCCCGGAATCCAGGTATCCTTCCGTCAGCGCTTCGATCGCGGTCTTCATGTCACTGAAGGCGAAAGTGTGGATCTGCATCTCTTCCAGCGAAGAGAGCGCTCCTTCGTGGCAGATCTTCGCATCGTCTCCGGACAGGTTCGCTGTCAGAACGACCTGGACGGGGATCTCTTCGCGGAGCCTGGTGTAGACGTCTCTGTCGTCGCTGTCTTCAAGATCGGCATAGTTCATGATCTGTTTTCCGACGGAAGCTTCCCTGATCAGCGAACTCACTTCTTCTTTCTGCAGCATCCTGGCCGCAAAGAAAG
>JAILBD010000162.1 GCA_024681275.1 Erysipelotrichaceae bacterium | reverse complement strand
TCATAAAGAAAGGCAAGCCTGAGTGCTTGCCTTTTCAGTCAGATGGTGAACCAGGAATAGATGGCTTCCCTGATCTTGAGATCCCAGAAGTCCCATTCGTGACCATAGCCCGGGATGAGTTCGTGTTCGACGTCATATCCGAGTTCTTCCAGGTGTCTGTAGAAACTGTCTACGGTCTCGATGAGGAAGTCTTTGTCGCCGATCGTGAAGCGGAATCTTGGCAGTTCCACGCCGTCTTTCACATTCTTTTCGGCCATGTAGTAGGCATCTTCCTTACTGTGCTTGTAGACTTCGGGATCCAGTTGCAGACTGCCGTGGTAAGCCCATTCGTCTTTGCCGAACCATTCGAGCGGGATCCTGTTTCCCGTTTTGACGATGGGACTTGGGGCTCCGGACATGCAGAAGACTTCCGAGAAGGTCTCCGGATGGGCCAGGGCGAGCTTGGCAGCACCGGCTGCTCCCATGGAGAGTCCGGCGATGTAGGTGTCTTCCCTCTTGTCGGAGATCGGCAGCATGTAGCGGCAGACTTCGACCAGTTCCTTGGCTACGAAGCTGTGGACTCTGTCGCCGTTTTCAAAGTCGGAATAGCCGCTGTTGAAGCCCGATGGCATGACGACGACGATCTTTCTGTCTTCGGCGTAGCGGGTGATGGAGGTGAAGTTGAGATAATCGTTGCAATCACCACTGAAGCCGTGCAGCAGGAAGAGGACTTTGAATCTCTGACAGGGTGTGTAGATGCCGTCATATCCTTCCGAGAGTCCCCGCAGGGTCGTGAAAGAAGGGATGATCGCGTTGAAGTCGACCTGTCTGCCCAGGCATCTGGACAGGAAATTAATTTTCAGAGTTGCCATGTCGTTTTTCTCCTTGTTTGATGATGTGTGATCCTTTTCTCATCTATATCTTATCATCTGTATAGTTCCTTTCGAAGGAAGAGACAGATCAAATATGTTATCTGTTGTGATATGATCGGATACCTGAATGATTTTGATATAATTGAAGTACCTATGAGTTTCATTTCATTCAAAGATGTATCCAAGATCTATCAGATGGGCGAGGTACAGATCAAGGCGCTGGATGGCGTCTCTTTTGACATCGAGAAGGGCGAGTTCGTCGTCGTTCTGGGCGAAAGCGGTGCCGGCAAGACGACGATACTGAACATCCTGGGTGGCATGGATACGGCAAGCAGTGGCTCCGTCATCATCGACGACAGAGATATCGCCGGAGCCTCCAGGAGGGAGCTGACCGATTACAGGCGCTATGACATCGGTTTCGTCTTTCAGTTCTACAATCTGGTCCAGAACCTGACGGCCAAGGAGAACGTGGAACTGGCCTTGCAGATATGCAGGGATCCCCTGGATCCGGTCTTCGTGCTGAAGATGGTCGGTCTGGAGGACAGGATGAACAACTTCCCGTCCCAGCTTTCCGGTGGAGAACAGCAGCGTGTCGCGATCGCCAGAGCGGTCGCCAAGAATCCAAAGCTGCTGCTTTGCGACGAGCCGACCGGTGCCTTGGACTACGTGACCGGCAAGCAGGTCCTGAAAGTATTGCAGGATATGTGCTACAAGAACGGGATCACCGTGGTCATGATCACGCACAACCAGGCGCTGGCGCAGATGGCACAGAAGATCATCAGGGTCAAATCGGGCAAGATCGTCGATATCAGGATGAACGAACCGGTGGATATAGAGGAAATCGAGTACTGATGTTCAATAAGGACACTTTTCGGCTGATCAGGAAGACGTCGAACCGTTTCCTGTCTTTGTTCATGATCGTCATGGTCGCATCGGCTTTTATGATGGGACTCTTTTCGAATGCGACGATCCTGAGGGAAAGTGTCGATATCTATGACGACGAACTGGCTCTGCAGGATATACAGCTCTACTCTTCTTACGGCTTCTGCGATGAGGATGTGGAGGCGCTGCGGAACAATCCGGATGTGAAGGAGGTCTTTGCCTCCCGTTTTGTCGATGCCTATGGGGAATCCGAAGATGGCTACATCTCGGTCTTCCGTATCGAGGAGCTTGAAAGGAATGTCGATCAGTTCGAACTGGTCAGCGGCCGCATGCCGAGGAATTACAGGGAGGCTCTCATCCTGGGCGAAGGGCTGGAGAGTTCGGACAGGCTGATCGGTAAGAAGTTCCGTTTCTTTCTCAATGACGAAGAGATCAAAGATCATCTGATGTTCGATACGTTTACGATCGTCGGTACCTGCAAGTCACCGGCTTATATCTCGAAGATCCAGGGGCCTTCCAATTGTGAGAACCAGGATCTCGATGCGGTGCTCTATGTGCCGAATCAGAATTTCATATTTGACTACTATACGACGATCTATCTGACTCTGGAAGGCGCGGATGAGAGGATATCCTATACATCTGCCTATGAAGACTTCGTTGAAGAGAAGACGGTTTCGATCGAGTCGACGAGAAAGGATCAGGAATCTTTTCTGCGGGACAGGATCTACGATGAGAACATGGTCAAGCTCAATGACGCGAAGAAGGAATTCTATGAGAAGAAGGCGGAAGGCGAGAAGGAGCTCAATGATGCCAAGCAGAAGCTCGATGATGCCAATATCGAGATCATCGTCGGCCAGAGCCTGATCGATTCCAATAAGGCGACTCTGGAGATCTCCAGACAGGAACTGGAGTCCGGTGAGAAGCTCCTTGAAAGCAGTGAGGCACAACTCAATGATGGGATACGTCAG
>JAILBD010000147.1 GCA_024681275.1 Erysipelotrichaceae bacterium | reverse complement strand
GATCCTGGCTTTCGGGGATGAACACTACCTGGCTGCCTATACGATCGTCAACAACATCTCTTTCACTTTCATGTGCGGCTATTTCGGACTCTTCTCAACGACGGGTTCGCTGTTGAGCTATGCGGTGGGTGAAAAGAACATCCAGAAGCTGCAGCGCCTCTACAGGCAGATCGTCGCTGCGACAGGCCTGCTGGTGGCAGCTTCGATCTTTCTTTTCCTTGTTTTCTCCGATCCGATCGCCGTCCTGTTCACCGGCAAGGCGGCTGTCGATATCAAAGACCTGATCGTCTTCGGTCTGCACATCTGTCCGTATGGCTTCCCGTTCTTTGCCTATAATGTCGGGGCCAGGATGTCGCTGTCCGCCCTGGGGAATTTCCGTTCTTCTTCGTTCATCACGATCATGCAGGAGATCGTCTTTTCCAATCTGACGATCATCGTCCTGCCGATGCTGATGGGGATCGACGGGATCTGGTATTCTTTTGTGGCCGCCAATATCCTGACTTTCTTCGTGATGGTGGCCGTGGTCTATCTCAACCGGGACAATTACGGCTATGGAAGCAGCGGACTGGCTCTGCTGATCGATCGATGAAAAGGAACACTGCAGAGCAGTGTTTTTTGATATCCCCGAAAGCTTATCCGATGTCTTTTGATGAGAGATGGTTTAGACTTGATTTGAAGGAGAAACAGTTCATGAATACTGAAAAGGCGATCCTGACAAGGAGAAGTACGCGGAGCTTTCTGAAGAGGAAGGTCGAAAGAGAGCTGATCGATAAGATCGTCGAGGCGGGAAGGTATGCACCAAGCGGAGGCAACAATCAGACGAATCATTTCTTTGTCATACAGGATGAAGATGTTTTGGATCAGATCAGGCAGATCGCGATGGATGCCTTCAGCAGGATGGAGGTCTATGAGGGGGTGTACCGTTCACTGATGACTTCTGTCACTTTATCGAAGAAGGGGAGTTACGTCTATGATTACGGCGCGCCTTGTCTGATCGTCATCGCCAACAGGAAGGATTACGGCAACAACAGGCAGGACATGGCTTGCGCGCTGGAGAACATGTTGATCATGGCGAACGAACTGGATCTGGGTTCCTGCTATATCAATCAGCTTTACTGGCTCAATGAGGATGAAAAGATCCTTGCGCTTTTCAGAAGCCTCGGCTTGAGGGATGATGAGCGGATCTATGGTTCACTGGTCATCGGCTATCCGGACAGTGAAGATGGTCTGCCTAAGAGAGTGATGGCTGAGAGGAAGGGGAACGAGGTCACCTATATCGGATAAAAACAGCGGGATGTCCCGCTGTTTCACTTGTATTTCCTGTTTGTATCCTTGAGAATCTTCCTGAACTGTTCTCTGAGTTCGAGGGGTTCCAGCAATTCGATGCTGTCCATGAACTGCTGAGCCAGGAAGATGGCACCGGTGTCTGTCGTTCTGACGCTGATCAGGAAGCTTCCTTCGCTGTCCGGATAGATCTTCGCTTCCGGTCCAAAGAGGTCGATCATCTGGTCAAGTATCTTCTCTTTGCAGCGGAAGCTGACCGTCCTGCTTTCTCCGGCGTACATGAAGAGTTTGTTGCGGGCGTATTCGTAGGCGTCCGTTCTGTTTTTGAGTATCCTTGATCTTTCAGCCATGACCTGCGCGTCTTTGATGCGGTCGAGGCGGTAGTGGATGAAGCCCGGATGATTTTCTGATGTGACGATCATATAGGCTCTGGAGTCGGCGTAGACGATGTAGCGCGGTTCAACGATGTAGCGCTCTTCCCTTCTGGGCACCAGCTGTTTCCTGTCGTTGTAGCGCAGGTATATGAAACTGAGCTTGCGGTTTTCCCGGATGGCTTGGGATACGGTGTCGATCGTGTAGAGGAGCTGTTTGTTTCTGGTCTTGAGGGGATTGGGCATGTAGACTTTGTCGGAAAAGTCTTTCGCTTCATAGCGGCTCTGCGTCTCCAGAAGCTTTCTGATCAGGTCATCGGACTGTCTGGAGGAGATGAAGTGTGAGGCGTGTATGGCGTTGCAGAGCAGGAGGACTTCGGATCTGTCGAACTGCCTCTGCGCCAGATAGTAGCCTTTCGCGTTGTCGTCGTAACAGGAGATGTCGTAGCCGAATTCCTTCAGCATGGCGATGTTGGCGTAGAGGGTCCTTCTTTCGATGCTCAGGTCGTATTCCTGTTCCAGATAGGATGCGATCTCTCTGAACGAGAGGATGTGTTCTTCATCGGAATGTTTCTTCAGTACTTCAAGGATCGCCAGTGCGATCTGTTTCTTTTCTGCCATGATGTGTCTTCCTTCTTCCATTCTGATGATAGCACAGATGGCGTATTTTTTTCACAGGGCCACCGATAAGATGATGACATAAGGATGGTAGTTTTATGAACGAGAATAAGATCTATATCACCATCGGTCATATCGAGGAGTTCGTCTCCTATGACAGGGTGAACGTGAATGATGAACTGAAGCTGAAAAAAGACAGGGACAATCGCTATGACGATGAGGCGATCGCCGTCTATGATA
>JAILBD010000073.1 GCA_024681275.1 Erysipelotrichaceae bacterium | reverse complement strand
TACCGATATGAATGGTTCGATCTCTTCGGGAGGAAGAAGAGAATCACCGCAATGAAAATAATAATCACAGGCCGGATTATCATCCAGAACTTTATTGATAGAAAAAAGATCTCCATGATTATCGGAACACAAACAGATCTTTAGCATCTTAACAGAAAATCCTCTCCTTTTATCATCTCTCTATCCGAAAGATCACCGAAACCAATCTGTCTCATGCACTCGTAGGCTCCGATCGCAACACAATTACTGAGGTTCAGGCTTCTGGCATCGCTTCTCATCGGAATGCGATAACATTGATCAAGATTCTCTTTGAGGATCTTTTTATCGATCCCGGTCGACTCTTTGCCGAAGACCAGAAAAATATCCTTATCCTTATCAAAAACACATTCCTCAAAGGATCGCAAACCGTAACGGGTAAAAAAGACGAACTGCCCTTTCTTCCCTTCCTTGAATTCATCCCAGTTCTTATAGACCTGATAATGAAGATCCTCGATATAATCCATTCCGCTTCTTCTCAGATGCTTTTCATCCAAAGAAAAACCTAACGGTTCGATCAGGTGCAGATCCATCTCAAAAACCGAACATGTGCGCATGATGTTTCCGGTATTCTGCGGGATCTCAGGTTCATAAAGAACGATATTGATCATAAGACCGTATTCCTCTTGCCAAGATAGAAAAACAAGATGAAAAAAGCGCCAAGAAGAAAGACGAAAGTCGATACGATCGTCAGTACCAGATGATTGAAAAACTCCGGAGGGACGATCATGATCAGGATGTCACTTCTCAGATCCAAAAGCCAAAGATCATTGCCAGGAAAGAACAGATGGTGGAACATCGTCCAGAATGAATCAAAATCGATGATGATCCATATGACCAGGAAAGTCAGAAAAATGCCGGCATAGATCAATACCTTTTTATAAGAAAACAGGAGTTCATAGAAACGTTTCTCCTTAATGAACCAGATCAGGATAACGATACAGATGATCCCTGTAATCACCAGCAAAGCGTTTGCTGCCAGATTGAGATTCCTGACATCGACCATATGCAGTTTTTCATCATCGGTGAAGATCTCCCTGACCTGACCCTTTACATTCATCTGGATATTGAGATCAGCTTTAGGATCATTTAGATAATGCAACGTAAAATGTGTCAGTTCATCCAGATCTGACTCGCTGATGCCGATATGTTCAGCGATCGATTTTCCATATAGAAGGATCTTGTCATGTTCTTTGCGATAGAAGCTTTCATTGAAAGACCAGAAGTGGATCGAAAACAACAAGGCAAAAAGGATATAAGAAATGGATAAGACGATCCCCAAATATCTGCTATAATCTGTCTTTTGCATCGATGATCCACTCCTTCAGGGCTTTAGCCCTATGTGAATAAACGTTTTTGTACTCTTCGCCAAGTTCGGCTTCGGTCTGATTGAATTCCGGGATCAGGAAGATCGGGTCGTAACCAAAACCTTTGCTGCCGGCAGGCTCGTGTGCGATCTCACCGGCATTGATCCCTTCATAATAATTCACATTCCCTTTTTCATCTATGAAACAGAGGCAGTCAACGAACTGTGCGCCTCTTTGTGTGACATCTTTCATCAGATCGACGATATAGGCACATTTCTGTGGATAGTCCATGTCCGGTAAAAACCTGGCTGAATGAATGCCTGGTTTGCCACCGAGATAATCGATACAGATCCCCGAATCATCCGCTATCGTCGGCAGACCGCATAGGTCATGGTAATACTTCGCTTTGATATAGGCATTCTCAGAAAAAGAAGATCCATCCTCAACGGGCTCATCTTTATACCCCAGATCTTTAGGACAAAGCAGCTGCAGTTCGACGCCGTTCTGCTTGAGGATATCAGCGATCTCTTCCAGTTTATGAGCGTTATTTGATGCGATAAACAATTTTTTCATAACGGTATTATAATACAAAAACGATATAAAACTTCACTGAAAGAGTTTTTTGAGAAAATGGTATGATAATTCAGATTTAATGAAAAAGCCGCTCATATGGGATATAAACGGCTTTATCTGAAGTTTTGCTACTGATCGAGATTGAACCTGGAGATGATCATCTCGACCAGTGGATTCCTCACGACGTCATGATTGTTGAATTCAACGAATCCGATGTTCTTGATGTCCTTAAGTTTTTCGAAAGCGAGGACCAGACCTGATCTGTCTTTTCGGATATTGAGATCGATCTGGGTGACATCTCCATTGACTACCATTCGGGAATTGAACCCTAGCCTTGTCAGGAACATCAGCATCTGCTTGTCGGTCGTATTCTGCGCTTCATCCAGGATGATGAAGGCTTCATCCAGCGTTCGTCCTCTCATATATGCCAAAGGAATGACTTCGATGGTCCCTTTTTCCAGAAGTTTGTCCTTCTGCTCATGTCCGAGAATGATATCAAGCGCATCATAGATCGGCATCAGGTACGGATCGATCTTCTCTTTCAGATCGCCAGGCAGGAAACCCAGGGATTCCCCGGCTTCAACTGCAGGCCTGGTGATGATGATCTTGTTCACTTCTCCCTTTTTGAACATCGTGACGGCCATCAAAACAGCCAGGAAAGTCTTTCCTGTTCCAGCCGGACCGATCCCGAATGTCAGATCATTCTTTTTGATCTCCTGAATGAATCTGTGCTGATTGGAGGTCTTGCATTTGAATGGACGTCCGTTATAGGAATAAGCGATCGTTTCGTTGCTGATATACTCCCTTTCAATGTCATTGACATGAATGAAAGACTGTTTGATCAGATCATGGTCGATCTGTTCCGTCTTGCATTTTTTGACCAGATAATCCATATGGGAAGCAAATTTCGAAAAGACTTCTCTGTCATCGCTGAGAAGCTTGAAATAATCATCCCTATAGACGATCCCGCAATCGTAGAGTTCTTCAAGAAGATTGAGGTTGCTGTCATTGATACCGACGATGTTCTTGATCTCTTCCTGATTCAGTTCCTTAAAATAATACTCCATTCAAACCTCTTTTCCATGTATATATCTGCTCCACTCGTTGCCACCCAGATAGCGGCATGCTTTAGCTCCGCATTCATTAGCGAAACGGATGCATGCTTCGATATCTTTTCCCTGATGCAGGTAATGGATGAATCCTGAAACAAACGCATCGCCAGCGCCTGTTGAATCGATGCTCGTGACCATTTCATCAGGCGGATAGATCTTTCCTTTATACAAGGCACCCTGCGCTCCAAGTTTGATAATGACGTTTTTTGCACCGGCTCCATATAAGACCTCTTCACATCGATATATATCATCTGTATGCGTCAAAGCCAGTCCTTCCGTTTCGTTACAAAAGAAATAATCGATATACTTCAGATATGGAAGCTCTCTTGCGTCCTCATCATTCTTAGGTGTGGAGGTATCGGTGCAAAGGATGATCCCTTTTTCTTTGATCTGTTTGAAAAGAGAACTGTATTTATCTGTATCAAACGCCTTAGAGATGAACAGCGATGCGAAAGAAGCGATACAGCAATCTTCATCGATCGATACGTCGCTTCGATCATAGAGCCGCAAAGAGCCATTTTCTGAACCCACAAAACAGTGTTCTCCATCTGCTTCGATCATTACAAGGGATACATACGTATCGATCCCATCTTTGAAGCAGGCATCAGCGAAATGGATCCCTTCCTGTTCCAGAAAGGATCTTATCAAAGTTCCATATGGATCTTTACCGGCGATAAAAGAAAAACTGACGTCATTGCCAAGCCTTGTCAGATCGACTGCCTGATTCAAGCCGTCACCGCCGAAAGATGATCTCATCTGCTGAACTTTGTATTTTCCGGAAAAGAAACGATCTCTGTCGATATTGCTCAACAGAAGATCGATACAGGCTGCACCAAGTACATTGATACTGCTCATACCTAAATTTTATAATAAAAAAACCAACATAAGTTGGTTTTTATTTTGATCTTCTCAATTTTCTTGCGTTTTCGCGTTTGAGTCTCTTTTTGATACCCGGTTTTACGTAGTACTCTCTTTTTCTAGCTTCCAGGAGCGTGCCATTACGGGAAACCTGTCTCTTAAAACGACGTAAAGCATCATCGAGCTGTTCGTTTTCTTTAACGATAACCTTTGCCATAATCTCACCTCCTTTTTTCCGGCTTTCTTATTATATACGAAACGATTTGAAAAATAAACAGTTTATTCGCCTTT
>JAILBD010000057.1 GCA_024681275.1 Erysipelotrichaceae bacterium | reverse complement strand
TTTTGTTTATCTGACGAGCTCGATCTTCCAGTCTTTGAGTTCCCTGATCTCGGACCAGAGGGTCCTGATGATGTCCATGACGGCGATGTCCATGTTGTAGGTATCGCTCAGGGAGGAGAGAAGAGACGGGATGACTTTGATCAGATTCTTGTTTTCCAATGTGTTGGAGACGGCGTTGACGACATCGTCGAGCTGATCGTTGCGGATCAGTTCCAGGGCGGTCTTGCCGTCGGTCTTCTTGCCGTCGATGTTGATGCCTCCCAGTTCGTCGACCAGGCGTATGACGAAGTCGGAGGAGATATTGAGGTGATAGTTCACCTTTTCGTCGAAGAGTTTTTCGATGGCTTCGTCTGAATCGTTTCCGGGTCTTGCGTGATGGATATAGACGCGGTTGGCGATCGTGTCTGTCCTGACGAAGAGGTGGATCTTTCTGTGTTCATCCGTGATGATGGTGTGGATGTTGAATCGGTTTTCCATTTCTAGCATTCCCTGAAGGCTCGGGTCAGCTCTTCGATGATCTTTGTCCGGTCCGGACAGAAGGAGCTTCTTGCGGCATAGAGGTTGGAGAGGATGAATTCCTTTTCCGTGAAGCCGAAGTGTTTCGCGATGATGTCGTATTCGTGCTGGAGCGTGATGCCCATGAGACCCGGATCGTCGGTGTTAATGTTGATCATGACGCCTTTGTCCCAGAGCTTCCTGATCGGGTGTTCCTCGATGGAGGAGACGCAGCGGGAGAAGTAGTTGGATGTGACGGAGACCTCCAAAACGACGCCCTGCCTGATCAGCTCTTTGACGACTTCCTCGTCTTCGATGCTGTGGATGCCGTGGCCGATCCGCTTTTCGCCCTGTCTGATCGCGAAGGCGACGTTCGATGCCGGTCCGGATTCCCCGGCGTGTATCGTGTAATGGACGCCTAAGGATCTGGCGTATTCAAACAGAGGCGCGTAGATCTCGATCGGTGTCGCGGTCTCGTCTCCGGCCAGGTCGATGGCGACGACGCCTTCGTCTTTGTATTTCGCTGCCAGTTCAACGGTCTTTTTGTTGTTTTCCATGGTGCCCAGATTGAGGCCGAGGTTCATCATGCAAAGGATGATGCCGCTGACCATGTCCGGCAGTTCTGCCATGGCTCTTTTCCGTCCTCTCAAAACGGCTGCCACAGCCTGGTCCATGGACATGTGTTCATTGATGTGGGACTGCGGAGAGAAGCGGATCTCGGCGAGTCTGGTGCCGGCTGCATACATGTCTTTCAGCAGTTCATATGTGAGTTCTTCCAGACGTTCCTCTTTCTGGAGGATGCCGGTGAGGATGGCGAATTCGCCCATGCATTCAGTCAGGGTCATGGTCTCGGTCATGACATGATGACTGATCCATTCTTCATCGGTCATGTTTTCCGGAACAAGTCCGTCTTCGCGGCAGTATCTGGCAAAAAGGCGGTAGGGCATCGCTCCGTCCATGTGGCAATGCAGTTCAACTTTTGGATAGATCATATATCCTCCTTCATTCGCATTTATTCTACCATCTTTGATCAAAGTGGAGCCAATATACGGGAAACTGTATTATGATAAAGATAGCGATAATATTCAGGCAGATCATCATATGATACAGGAACAACTTTTGAGCAAAAACGGCACAGCGACTTTGAAGCTTTCCAGGGAATTGCTGAGTTATGAGGTCGGAGACAGGATCCCGACGATCACGGAATTCTCTGATCGGATCCATCTCGCAAGGGGGACGATACAGAACGCTTTGAAGAACCTGATCAATGCCGGTGCTGTCAGCATCGGTCCCAGAGGCCACATGGGTTCTTTTCTGACAGAGAAGAACAGTTCCATCCTCCTGGAATTCGCCGGGATCAGTTACCTGATCGGGGCCATGCCGCTTCCTTATTCACGGCGCTACGAAGGGCTGGCTTCCGGTATCATCGCTTCCGGAGAGAAACAGGATATCGCGCCTTTGAATCTGGCTTATATGCGCGGTGCCAAGAGCAGGATGGAGATGGTCGATTCCGACCGCTATGATTTTGCGATCGTTTCCCGTTTTGCCGCTGAGCGCTACATCGGTGAAAAGAAGAGTCTGGAGATCGTGCTGAGTTTCGGCAGGGAATCCTATACGGGCAAGCATGTGCTGATGCTTCACGATGAAGGGGCCGATGAGATCGGGGATGGGATGAAAGTCGGTATCGATGAGACGTCCTACGATCAGACCGAGCTGACAAGAAAACTTTGTGAGAACAGAAAAGCAGATTTCGTGCCGGTGGAATATTCAAAGATGATCGAGCATGTCAGGAGCGGAGACATCGATGCGGCAGTCATGAACATCGATGAGGTCCTGGACAAGAATGTGGCGATCCATTATGTCGAGATTGAAGACTACAGTTTTGACAAAACGGAAGCGGTCGTGGTCTCTTCGCTGGAGCACAGGGAGATCGGTCATCTGCTGAAGGAGATGATCGATACGGAAATGGTGCTCAGGATACAGAAGGACGTCCTGGAAGGCAGGATCATACCGCGTTACTGATAAAGTTTCATGCAAGGGTTTACAAGCAGGGTAAATCGTTATAAACTGATATTGAAAATACAAAAAATTGGATATTGAGATGAAAGAAGCCATCAAATGCTATCGCTGTGGCAAGGAGTACGATCTGTCGGGAAAGGACCTGAAGGAGATCATCTCCTGCAGCCACTGTCACCAGAAGATGAGGATCACGCAGGACTCTCAGAAGAGGTTCAAGATCGTGCGTTATTTCTTCGTTCTGGCGGTCTGTCTGGTCCTGGCTTTTGGTCTGAGCTTCGCTTCTCAGGGAACATTTCTGATCCTGATCGCGGTGATGTCGCTGGCTGTGCTGCTGGCGAGCTATTCCGATCATGTCTGTCTGATCCTGACGGACAGGATATTCGGACTTGACTACGAAGAGTATCATGAGCCGCAGTTCACAAAGAAGGAGATCAGGAAGCAGAAGACACAGAAAAAGAAAGGACTGTTCAGATAATGGATTTCAGCGAAAGGCTCGATCTGTATAAAGAAGGCGGCATGATCAGCGACGCGGATATCGAGGATATCAATGCGGTCGTCGATCTGTTCAGGAACGAATACGGCGTCGTTCTGGAAGAGGAGAATGCGGGGACTTTCATCGCCCATCTCTGCGCTGCCTATGGCCGTCTCGTCAGCAAGGAGGAGGTCGATGAGCTTCCTGAGGAAGTCGTCGCCGAACTGGAGTCTCTGGATACCTATGAGGAGTCCAAACAGATCCTGCAGAGAGTCATGGAAGTGACGAAGAACCCGCTCAATGAGACGGAGCAGGGTTATGCGCTGCTTCATATCAACAACCTGATTGCTCAGTTCAAAGAACAGGGAGATTGGCACGCCTGATCGAAGGACTGGACATATAAACAAAAAAGAAGGGGTAAAAACATGGTTACTAATTTTGTATTTCCACAAGTATTGAGAACGATCGTTCTTGTGGCTATTGCAGCTTGGGGCAGCTTGCTATCCCACATGTGCATCTCTAACTTCAACGATGGTGCAAGACCAGTCTTCCCGGAACTGATGGAAGGCAGAATGAGCCGTCCGGAGTTCGCAGTCGTCGTAACCGGCATGGGTGTCGGCTGGGTCATGGCCGGTTTCAACCAGTGGCTTGGTACAGGATTGATCGCGTGCCACCTGATCCTGATCGCTACTGACTGTATCGGTGCCTGGTCACCTAACAAGTATGTTGCTTTAGGTTTGGGTGCGGCATATGGTCTGCTCTGCGCTTTAGGAACACAGGCGATCGGTGCGTTCTTCAACGGCCTGCCTTACAACTTCCTGAACGACCTGACGAACATCACCGGACCGGTCCTTCCGATCTTCTGCATGTATCCGTCCATCGCGATCGCGGGTCAGTTCGGTGCTAAGCAGGGCATCATTTCCGCAGTCATCACAGGTCTTGTCTACATCTTCTGCACAGTCGTCGGTTCTGTTTCTGTCGGCGGTACGACAGTTGCACTCTATCCGTACACATTCGCCATGCTGGCAGGCATGATCTGTCTGGTCGTCAACGCAGTCGGCGCTTCCAAGAATTCCGGTTCTGTTGAAACGACGGAAGAAGAAGAGAACCTGTTCACGAAGAATGCTGAAAGGATCAAATCCAACTGGCTGTATCTGTGCATCCAGGGTGGTCTGAATGCTTTGGGTATCAAGATCCTCGCTCAGGCTTATCAGCCTGTCATCCTCGCTTCTGCGATCACAGAAGGCAACATGAACATCTTCTATCTGGCGATGATCGGTGTCATCTTTGCGTTCATTCCATTGATCGTCTCCACGGCTCTGGCTACCGGTGTCTATCAGGCAGTCGGTCTCACAGCCGTCATGCTGGTGGGTGCAATGGTACCGGACGGTGTCTGGTTCCTGGCTCCTGTTGCCGGTTTCGTCGTCGAGTTCATCGAGATCCAGCTGCTCGGCCTCTTAGGTAAAGCGCTGTCTAAGTTCCCTGAACTGACAAAGTGCGGCGATCACATCCGTGACGCCATGATCTCCTGCACGACGTTGGCTCTTACCATCGGTGCTTTCATGGCCGGTAATGCGACTTGGGGCGCAGTCGGTCTGATGATGGTCGGCGGCTTCTACACGCTCAATGAGGTCACAGGTCAGAGAGTTCCTAAGTCAGCTGTCGGTCCTCTGGCTGCGGTTGCAGTAGGTCTTCTCTACAACGTTGCTGTCTTATTAGGCATCGTCACTTTATAACATTTAACAAGGAGGCTTTCTTATGAAAATCGAATGTTGCGGTTTAACAGCGACTCAGACAAAACAGCTGATCGACAAGGAATATGAGGGAAAGATCGAGACTCTGGCCGATCCAGATATGGTCGCGGCCCGTAAAGTCAAGGCAGGCGAGGTCGATTACTATCTCGGCAGCTGCATGACAGGCGGCGGCGGTTCACTGGCAACAGCCATCATGGTCCTGGGCTATGGCAACTGTCTGGTCGTTTCCAAGCAGGGCAAATGCCCGAATGAAAAAGAGATCAGACACATGGTCTACAGCGGGAAACATAAGGCGTTTGGTTATGTGAAGACTCACACTGAACAGGTCGTTCCTGCACTTGTCAAAGCGTTGCTGGACAGATCCGAAGGAAAGCCGGAATAATTCAGAAAGGACAGGCATTCCGTATGTGCGGAATGCCTGTATTTTAGAGTATGATTCGTACAGTATCAGGTGATATAGAAAAAAGCGGGCTGGGAAAGACCCTGGCTCATGAACATTTCATCGTGGACCTGGACAGGGTCAGACACGACGGATATTCTTTTATTTTTGATGTGGATGAAGTCGTCCCGGAGATCAGGAAGGCCATGGATCAGGGGATCCAGGCGGCTTTTGAAGTGACAACGAACGATCTGGGACGCGACGTGAGAAAACTGAAAGAGATCAGCGGGATCACGGGACTGAAGATCGTATGTTCGACCGGCTACTACCTCACGGACTATCATCCGGCCTGGCTGGATGGGGCCGATAAAGAGGAGATCGCTGATCTGTTTATAAAAGAGCTGACGGAGGGGATCGACGGAACGGGGATCAGAGCGGGCCTGATCGGCGAGATCGCTTCCAGTCCGAAGGAATTCCTCGGACATGAAAAGAAAGTGCTGGAAGCTGCTGCCATCGCCGCGGAAAAGACCGGTTTTGCGGTCTCGACCCATACCGGGAGATACACAGCGATAGAGACCGTTGAGACGCTGCTCAATGGAGGTGTCGATCCGGATAAGATCATCATCGGCCATCAGGATCTGATCGATGATCCGGACTATCACCTTTCCATTTTGAAGTACGGCGTCAACATCGCTTTTGATACCTGCGGGAAGGTCGCCTACTGTCCTGATGAGGCCAGGGCGGCAAATGCCATCAGGATCGCGGAAGCGGGTTATGCCGATCATCTCCTGCTTTCCAATGACATCTCCAGACACACCTATTTCACCAGTTTTGGCAAACAGGGCTATCTGGCTGTCATGGGAAGTGTCGTGCCTAAGATGATCGAAGGAGGTCTGCCGGAAGAGATCATCAATAAATTCCTGATCGATAATCCGGCAAGGATCGCGGACAACGAAAGGATCGGTGGCTGAGGTGTTCCTGGACAAGGTGATCGAAAGGAATCCGGCTCTTGTGGAATGCGCTTTTGATCTGCACAGGCAGGGAAAGATACTGCCGGATACCTACATCATGGATCTGGATGCGATCGAAGGAAACGCAAGAAAGATGAAGGAGGTCGCGGATCTCAATCAGGTGGATCTGTATTTCATGCTGAAGCAGATCGGCAGGAATCCGCTCATCGCAAAACGGCTGATGGATGCCGGACTGAAGGGCGCCATCGCCGTCGACTTCAAAGAGGCTCTGCGCATGATCGAACATGGCGTGCATATCGCAAATGTCGGCCACCTGGTGCAGATCCCGCAGGCGGCTTTGAAAAAGATCATCGCTGAAAGACCGGATTATGTGACGGTCTACTCATATGAGAAGATCAGGGAGATCGATGAGACGGCAAAGAAGCTCGGCCTGTCTCAGAAAGTCCTGATCCGTCTGAGCGATCCGGATTCACAGCTCTATTCCGGGCAGGAAGGCGGTTTTGCCAGCAGTGAGCTCAGGGATCTGATCGAAAGAACGGAAAAGCTGTCCAACGTGAAGATCGGCGGTCTCACGGTCTTTCCGGCTCTGTTGTATTCGGAAAAGGAGAAGGCGATATTGCCGACAGCCAATATGAAGGCTCTGGAGAGGGGCATAAAGATCGCGGAAGAATGCGGTCTGAAGGATCTCAATATCAACGTGCCTTCGGCGACCTGTTGTGCCAGCATCCCTTTGATCCATGAACTGCATGGGACCAGCGGAGAGCCCGGACACGGGCTGACCGGAACGACGCCTTTGCATAGAGACAGCGATGAACCCGAGATCCCGGCCTACGTCTACGTATCGGAGATCTCGCATCAGTTCAGGGGAAGATCCTTCTGTTATGGCGGCGGACATTACCGGAGAGGTCATATGGAAAATGTCCTTGTCGGGGATGATCTGGAAAATGCGCGCAGGGCAAAGGTGCAGGCTCCAAGCGATGAGTCGATCGATTATCATTATGAGATCGATGGATCATTTGAAATCGGAAAGTGCGCGGTCTTTGCGTACCGCACGCAGATCTTCACGACGAGGTCCCATGTGGCGGTCGTGGAAGGTCTCAGCAGGAACGAACCGAAACTGCTCGGCATCTGGTCGTCTCTGGGAGAAGAGATCAGCGAGGTCTGGTGATGAACTATCAGGACAGACACAGACTTGCGAAACTGGATCCTTATCATTCCGTGATCAGGGTCTTTGACTGTGAAGAGGGAAAGATCACGGTGGGCATCAAGAACATCTCTTCGATCCCCAACACGCTGATGCATAAACTGGAGCAGACAGGTTTTGCCTTGCATACGATCGATAAGAAATCACAGCTGGCCGGAAGAGCGGTCGATACGCAGCTCATCAATCCGATCAGCGGGCGTTACATGTCCGGTTCTTCTTCAGGTACGGCGATCAATGTCTTTGCCGGGATCAACGAACTGGGTATCGGCAACGACGGCGGCGGATCTGTCCTGGCACCGGCTATGTGCGTCAACATTTACGGTTTCATTTCCAGGCTGATCGAAGAAGACCGCGCGCAAGCACAAAAGAAGAATACGGATGGGATGATCGCCGGCAATTCGCTGGGTTTCATGGCCCGGGACAGGAAGATCCTGTTCAAGGCGATCAGGGATTCGATCGGCATCGCTCCTGCGGAAACATATGGAACGGTATATGCAGATGGATACTATGCGGGCATCGATCATAAAGTCATCGATCTGATGGATGCCTTTGCGCCAAGACCTGAGCTGACCGCCTATCTGGAGGGGATACTGAAGGATTGCGATGTCCTGATCCTGAAAGAGGGGCCGGTCGATCTCTATGGTTTCGGCGATTCACTCTTCGGCCACTTCGATGAAAGGACGAAGAGGATACAGAGGGAGTCGGGGAAGGGCTATCTGCGCGTCTGCAACACGGCGAATGCGACAGCTCTGTGCATCCCCGGAACTGAACTTGGCTGCGCGACGCTTCTGATCTGCGAAAGCAGAAGGGACAAGGTGACAAGACTGCTCAAGGCGGCTGAGTTCATTCCTGATGTGAAGGATGAACTGATAGAAAGATATTTTCTGGATATAGACAGCTATTTCAATGATGGCTACCAGATATAGGATGGAGGCAGTATGAAAGCATATCCTTTGCGCAGCATTTCCATAGAAGAGGCCATGGACAAGCAGTTCCGGATGGTCTCTTGCATCATGCATCATTTCAGCGGCTACGAACAGCTGAGCCGCGGGGATCTGGGTATCCATCAGCCGGAGAATGAGCCTCTGACGACGATGAAGGCGGAAGCGGCCATCGCCGAGTTTTTTGATGCGGAAGCGGCCATGCTGGTGAGGGGATCGGGAACTGGCGCGATCCGCTACGGTCTGGCGTCCATGCTGAAGAGCGGCGAGAAGATCCTGGTCCACGATGCACCGGTCTATTCGACGACGAGGACCAGTTTCGAGATGCTCGGTCTCAAGACCGTGATTGCCGACTTCAATGATACGGAGAAGATCCGCAAAGTCCTGATCGAAAACGACGATATCAGGGCTGCTTTGGTCCAGTATTCCAGGCAGCAGCTTGAAGACAGATATGAGATGAAGGAAGTCATCGATGCGATCAGAAGCGTGAGGCAGATGCCGGTTTTGACTGATGACAACTATGCCGTCATGAAGGTCGAAAGGATCGGCACGGAATGCGGTGCAGACCTCTCCTGTTTCTCCGCTTTCAAACTGCAGGGCCCGGAAGGGATCGGCGTCATTGTTGGAAAGAAGGAGTACATCGAAAAGATCCGGCAGATGCACTATTCCGGCGGCTGCCAGGTCCAGGGGCATGAGGCCCTTGATGTGCTCAGAGGTCTCGTCTATGCGCCGGTCTTGCTGGCGGTGCAGGCAAGAAGCGGTGAGGAGATCCTGGAAAGGCTCAAGGCCGGCGAAGTAAGGGGCGTGAAAGACTGCAGCATCGTGAACGCCCAATCCAAGGTCCTGATCGTGGAACTGGAAAAGGAGAATGCCAGGGAGGTGCTGAAACAGGCAGAGAAGCTCGGTGCTTTGCCAAATCCGGTCGGTGCTGAGAGCAGGTATGAGATGGCTCCTTTGTTCTACAAGGTGTCAGGAACTTTCCTGGCAAAGGATCCGGGTCTGATCGACAAGATGATCAGGATCAATCCCAACAGGGCCGGTGCCGATACGGTCATCGAGGTCCTCAGGGAAAGCATCGAAAGAGCTGCTTAGATGGAGAATGATATGAAGAGAAGATTTATCGTTATCGTTTTGGATGGTTTCGGAATGGGTGCCCAGAAGGATGCGGCAGAAAAAAGGCCGGGTGATGAAAAGGCCTGCACGATCGGTTCCATTTTGAAGGATCATCCCGATCTGTATCTGCCCAATCTGGAAAAGCTGGGTCTGATGAACGCCTATGGAAAGGAATCGGAGCGGATGAAGTTTTCCGCTTCCGCCAATTACGGGAAGAGTGAACTGACGCACTTCGGTGCCGACACGTTCATGGGCCATCAGGAGATCATGGGGACCAGACCTAAGGATCCGGAGATGACGCCTTTCCAGTACAAGGTCGACATCGTCGCAAAACATCTGAAGGACTGCGGCCATGAGGTGGAGATCATCGAACACGAAGGCCTTCGTTACGTGGTCTGTGACAAGTACTGCACCGTGGCAGACAATCTGGAAGCTGATCTGGGCATGTGCTACAACGTGACGGCGCCGCTGGACTTCATGCCTTTTGAAAAGGAAGTGGAGATCGCCAGGAAGGTCAGGGAAGTGGTCACGGTCGGAAGGGTCGTGGTCTTCGGCGGTACCGGCAATACGATGGATGATCTCTATGCGGCAGAGGAGATCAGAGAAGGGAAATACATCGGTATCGCTTCAGCGAAATCAAAGTCCTACGATCAGGGCTATCAGTGTCTGCATCTGGGCTACGGCGTCGATCCGAAGGTCCAGGCGCCGACGATCCTGACGGAAAGCGGGATCGACTGCACGCTGATCGGCAAGGTGGCGGACATCGTCCACAACGAAGGCGGGACTTCGATCTCCTGTGTGCCGACTGCTGAATGCATGGATCTGACGCTAGAGGCGATGAAGAGGATGGAGGAAGGTTTCATCTGCACGAATATACAGGAGACCGATCTGGCCGGTCACTCGCAGAGTTCGGCAAGATACAGGGAGATCCTGGAGATCGCCGATGCCAAACTGCCATACATCCTCGATGAGATGAAGGATGACGACTTCCTGGTCATCATGGCGGATCACGGCAATGATCCGGATATCGGTCATTCCAAACACACCAGAGAATGCGTGCCTCTGCTCATCAGATATAAGGATTACAAAGGTGTCCATGTCGGACTCAGAAAGACACTGAGCGATGTGGGTGCTTCCGTCTGTGATTACTTCGGTGTGAAAGCACCACAGAACGGTACGAGTTTCTACAGGGAATTCAAATGATGAAGGAAATGGTCAACACGGTCCTGGGACCGAAAAGCATCGATGAACTGGGCCTCATCTCTCCGCATGAGCATCTTCTCTACGGCCAAAGAGACGGCTGCAGCGAAGAAGTTTTGGAAGAACTGAAAGACTACAGGCATCTCGGCGGAAACACCATCCTGGAGATGTCCACGCCGCAGATCTGCCCTTTGGATAAAAGAGATGAGCGGATCGAAGGATTGAGGGAACTATCTGAGAAGAGCGGTGTCAACATCGTCTATGGTGCCGGATTCTACAAGGAGCCAAGACTTCCTGAGATCGTGAAGGAAGCGGATATCGATACGCTCAAGGACATGATCATAAAGGAGCTTCTGGAAGGAAGAGGTCCTGGCAAGATCAGGGCGGGTTTCATCGGCGAGGTCGGTTCTTCCAATTACAGAGTCTATGAGACGGAGGAGAAAGTGCTGCGGGCGGCCGGAAGAGCTTCGGCGCAGACAGGATATGGCATCTCGACCCACACCGGCAGAGGGACCATGTACAGGGAACAGCTTTCTTTCTTTGAAGAGGAAGGGGCAGACCTGAGCCATGTGGTCATCGGTCATCAGGATGTCTATCCCCGTCTGTGGAAGCGTCTGGATGACTATGAATACATCTTCAGCAAGGGTGCCTCTGTGCAGTTCGACTGTTTCGGAAAGCGGGGCTTCTTTGAGATCGAGGCCGATATGGATTACGGTCAGAAGTTCCCTTATGACGAAGAGAGGGCTGAACTGATCAGATATTTTGTGGATAAGGGCTACATCAGGCAGATCTTCATCTCCTGTGATATCGACGGCCGTACGCTTCTGAAGAAGTGGGGAGGCTGGGGATATTCCCATCTGCTGACTTCAGCTCTGCCGCTTTTGAGAAAGGCAGGCCTTTCCTGGGAACAGATCGATCAGATCACCAGAGAGAACCCGAAGGAATTTTTGAGAGTGAGAAAATGAACAGGATCGCGACTTACTGCAGGGAACATTTCTATCTGAACGAGTATCTGGATGAGTATCTGAAAGATCTGGATATCCTTTTGAAGTCGGATGAAAGAAGGGAAGAAGGAAACGGATGGCTGGCAAAGGAGATCGATGGTCTCTGTGCTCTGCTGTCTGAGGAAGGCTGTGACACGGATGGAAAGAGGGCTTTGATCAGGGAACTGAGTGAAACCTACATGAAGAAGCAACTCGATCTCATCCCTTTTGTGAGCCATCCTTTGAAGATGATGTGCTTTGATGAATCGATCGAAAGGCAGTTCGAACTGGTCGATATCATGCACAGGCACTTTGACGGCTACGAGGCTCTGAAGGAAGGCGACTATGGCTGCAGTCTGGATCTGGGCAGGCCGCACAGGACGGCGGAGGTCGAGAAGGTCCTGGCCGAATACTTCCACTGCGAGGATGCGGCACTGGTCAGAGGGGGCGGAACAGGCGCGATACGGGCTCTCTGTCTAGCTTTGCTGAAGCGGGGAAGCAGGGTCCTGGTCCACGATGCGCCGATCTACAAGACGACCATGACGACTTTCGAGGCCATGGGAACAGAGTTCATCAGAGCGGATTTCAACGATCCTGATGATGTTCAGAAACATCTGCGGGATGCCGATGTCGTATACATACAGCGGGTCAGGCAGCAGCTTTCCGATACCTATGATACGATCGAACTGATCGGGGAGATCAGAAAGACCGCTCAGGATATCCCGATCGTCGTGGATGAGAACTATGCGGTCAACAAGGTCAGGGAGCTTGGTGCGGCCTGCGGTGGAGATGCATCGGTCTTTTCCGGTTTCAAGCTGCTGGGTCTGCCGGGGATCGGCGTGGTCGTCGGCAAAAAAGATCTGATCGCTAAGGTCCATGAACAGAATTATTCCGGTGGCGGTCAGGTGCAGGGTCCGGAAGCGAGCGAGCTGCTCAGGAGCCTGGTGAACAATCCGATCCTGCTGGCTGTGCAGGATCGCAGCGTCGATCAGATCGCGGATCGTCTTTCAAGCGGTGAAGTCTCACATGTTGAAAAGGCTGTCAAGGCGAATCTGGAAGAGCGGATCATCCTGGTGAAACTGGATCTGCCGATCGCCGAGGAGGTCATGGCTGAAGCGGTGAAGCTGGGTGCTCTGCCTTATCCGGTCGGATCGGAGAGCCGCTATGAGGTGCAGTCCCTCTTCTACAGGGTGGCCAAGGTCATGCTGGATAAGGATCCGATCTTCAGGAAGTATGTGATCCGCATCAATCCGATGCGTTCCGGTCCGGATACGGTGATCCGCATCCTGGATGAGGCGATCAGAAAAGTCCTCGATATATAGTTTACGTTCTTCTGAAAAGGAAGATGAACAAAAGAAAAAGGACCATCGTCCCTGTCAGATACAGGTGCGGACGGTCCTTTTTTTGATGGTCTAAAGATTTACTTCACTGCCATCGCGTCTGATCAGGATGAATCTGCAGCCCAGACCATACTTGGCGACAAGCGCTGAGACTAAGGCCAGCGGTGCTGTTTGTGTGACAAGAGTCAGGAAACCGATGGCTGCGCCGGTATTGAGAGATACGGATGTCAGGGTCTTACCTGAGGAATCGCGTACTTCAAGGCGGTTTGCCTTGCCTTCCTTGATCGCCTGGCTGATCTTTTCACTGATCGTTTCGGAGGTCCTTTCCGAGTTTTCCATAAAACTTCTGAAGAAAGACCCCGGTCTGTTCTTGTTTTCCAGGTAGATGATCGCGTCGATCACCACGCCGTCTGCTTCGATCAGCGCTTCTTTTGCTTCTTCGTATGTGCAGTTAGTCCTGGCGATGACCTGATCAACATCATTGATCGTAAAATTCATGATTTGGCCCTCCTTTAGCACTCTAGTGCTTAGACTGCTAAAAGTATATAATATACAGACTTTCCCGTCAAGTAAAATGTTCTGTGCATTTCTATATGATGATAGAATGAAGGGGAAGAACAGTATCATCCATACATGATAAGGAGGAGCTTATGTTAAGTCTGAACAGCGGCTGGGTATTCACCGAAAACTGGAGCGAGGCTTTTTTGAATGGCCGTGATCACGGAGTCAGGGAAGTCCGCATCCCGCATACGGTCAAGGTCCTGCCTTTGCATTATATCGATCACAATGATTATCAGATGATCAGCGGATACAGGAGAAAGGTCCTGATCCCGAAGGAGGCTGAGGGAAAGAGGGTCTTCCTGCAGTTTGACGGGGCAGCCCATATCGCCACGGTCTATGTGAATGGAAAGAAGCTTTACACCCATCTGGGCGGATATACCGCATTCCGGGTGGAGATCAGCGATCATGTGAAGGCCGGTGAGGAGTGTGAAGTCGCTGTGCGTCTGGACAGCACGGAAAACGGTGCGATCCCGCCTTTTGGTTATGTCATCGACTATCTGACTTATGGCGGCATCTATCGCAGCGTCTGGCTGGATATCCAGGAGAAAGAGTATGTTTCCGATCTCTTTGTTTCCACCCCTGAGACGAACACTGTCCACGTGGAGATGAAGATCGAGGGAGATAAGAACGTTGAGAAGACCGTGCTGATCAAGGAACTGAACGGCGAGGTCCTCTGTGAATATACGACCAAGAACGAGGAGACGACTTTCACGGTCGACCGCGTGAAGAAGTGGGATGTCGATGATCCGAATCTCTACATCTGTGAGGTCGTCCTGCCTAATGGCTCAAGAAAGAGCGCCCGTTTCGGTTTCCGGACCATCGCGTTCAAGGCGGATGGTTTCTATCTGAATGGCGAAAGGCTGGTCATGAGAGGTCTGGACAGGCATCAGTGCTATCCGTATGTCGGTTATGCGGTCGCCGATTCCCTGCAGGTCGAGGATGCCAGGATCCTGAAGAAGGAGCTCTGCTGCAACGCGGTGCGCACCTCCCACTATCCGCAGTCGCAGGCTTTCATCGATGCCTGTGATGAGCTGGGCCTTCTGGTCTTCACGGAGATCCCGGGCTGGCAGCACATCGGCAATGACGAGTGGAAGGATGTGGCGTGCAGGCATGTCGAAGAGATGGTCCTGCAGTACCGCAACCACCCGAGCATCGTCTTATGGGGGGTCAGGATCAACGAGTCCCAGGATGACACGGAATTCTACACCAGGACCAACGAGATCGCTCACCGGCTGGATCCGACCAGACCGACTTCCGGTGTCCGTTATCTGATGAAGTCCGAGCTGCTGGAGGATGTCTATGCCTACAACGATTTCTCACACATGGGCGAGAATGCGCCGGTCAGGAAGAAGAGAGATGTCACGACTGACATGAGGAAGTCTTTCCTGATCTCGGAGGCCAATGGCCACATGTTTCCGACGAAGCCGTTTGACAAGTGGGGACTGAGGGAGGAGCACGCCCTGCGTCATGCCAGGGTCATGAACGGTGCCCTCGGTTCCGGTGAACATGCCGCTGTCTTCCAGTGGTGCATGTTCGACTACGCGACCCACAAGGATTTCGGCAGCGGCGATAGGATCTGCTACCATGGCGTCATGGACAGTTTCCGCAATCCGAAGCCTGCTGCCTATGTCTATGCCAGCCAGGGCGATGAGGATATCGTTCTGGAAGCTTCTTCCACGATGGATATCGGCGATTATCCGGCAGGCAACATACACGGTTTCTATGTTTTCTCCAACGCTGACAGCGTGAAGCTTTATAAGAACGATGTCTTCGTCAAGGAATATTCGGAGAGTGAATTCAAGGCGCTTCCGCATGGTCCGTTGCATATCGATGACCTGATCGGTGAGCTCCTGGTCTCACAGGAAGGCTTTGACAAGGAGAAGGCGGATCTGCTTCACGATGTGCTGGTGGCGATCGCCAGGTACGGTGTCGACAATCTCCCGGCCATCCACAAGGCGAAGTATCTGATCGCCAGGAATAAATATAAAGTATCCGAGAAGGAGGCGACAGCTCTGTA
>JAILBD010000044.1 GCA_024681275.1 Erysipelotrichaceae bacterium | reverse complement strand
ATGTTCTTTTCACCCACCGCATAGCTCAACAGCGAACCCGTCGTTGAGAAGAGTCCGAAATAGCCGCACATGAAAGTGAAAGAGATGTTGTTGACGATCGTATAGGCAGCCAGGTAGTGTTCATCCCCGAAAGCCAGGATCGCGTAGTTGCAGATCAGGGAACCCACACCGACGGAAAGGTTGGAAAAGAAGGACGGAAGCCCATAGCGGCAGCCCTCTTTCAGCAGGGTGAAGATATCCCTGCTCGGTCTGGCAAAACCGACTTCGCACTTCTTGCCGGAATAGAAGATGATGCCGATCAGATTCTGGATGAGATTGGCGATCAGATTGGCATATGCCGCGCCGACCATGCCCACACCGCGGTAAACGACGAAATACCAGTCAAAGAGGAAGTTGCTTCCGACATTCATGATCGTCGAAAAGAGTTCCATCTTCGGCGAACCGGCCGGTACATAGAAACGGGAAAAGACGCTTCCTGTCAGATTCAGAAAGACGTAGATGCAGTTGATCCTATAGAAGCTCTCCGCATACGGATAGATCGCCTCGTTACAACCCAGCAGTTTCAGGATCTGCTCCTTGAAAGAGAATTCCAGCAGCGAAATGACGATACCGGTGAACAGAGCGACCAGAAGGATGGCCGTAAAATCCGAACAGGCCTCCTCGTCTTTTTTCTCGCCCATCTTCCTGGCGGCAAGTACCGCGACACCGCCAAACAAGGCCGAAATGGCGCCATGAAACATGAAGACCGGCATGACGATCGAAAAAGCGCTCTCCGCCGTCGTACCCACATAACGGGTGATGAAAAGACCGTCATCCAAAGTATAGAGAAGATTGAAGACGAACTCGTTGAGGATGGCCGGAAGGGCAAACCGCATCAAGCCAAAGAGAGAATAATCCCTGCCGATCGTCTTAGTCCCGCTTTTTTCCATACGGATATTCTATCTCAGCAAGAGCTAATTGAAAAGGATAAGTTTTTTTCACAGAGATCTCATCGAAAATCAAATCTGTGATAATCGTACCCTCTTTGTCTATTTATGAACGGACGAAGAAACCTTATAATAAAAGTATCAATTGAAAGAAAAACAATATTTTATCCATGCATCGAAAGGAGCGACGACTTATGAAAAGAAACAGATCCATTTTATTCATTTTCTTCTGTATCCTGCTTCTGGCTCTTTCAGCCTGCACCAAAAAGGAAGACCCTGCACCCGCAAAGCCTGCCTTTGATCTGACGGGAAAGACCTACTATAACACTGTGGACAACTATGGCCATGAGGACCATTCCAAGCTCTGGCTTGGAAAAGATGGATCCTTCGTCTTCTCCGATTCCTACAAGGATGGTGTCAAGGACATATCCGGAAAGTGGACACTGAATGAGGATGTCCTGACTCTTGAAACGGATGATGGCAAGAAGATCATCCTGGAAGTCAAGGACGATGACACGCTGACATTGAAATCCTCGCTTGACGGATCCAAGTCTGATGACAGCTTCTCCACCACGGAAGTCAAAGGCTCCACTGTCACGCCAAAGGATGATTCCAAGAAGGATGACAGCAGCAGCACAACTCCTTCCACCCCTGAACCGGAAACAAAGGAGATCCCATGCACCGGCATCACATCGCTCTACCACAACTACTGGTCCTATGAGGGGACCAAGAACTGGGATCTTGAGATCAGACCAGTCCCTGAAGACACCACCGACAAGATGACCTTCAAGTCCAATGACGAGTCCGTCGTCAAGATCGACGATCAGGGCAGGGCAAGTGCTGTTGGCATCGGCAAGACCACGATCGACGTCACCTGCGGAAGCAAGAAGCTGACAGTCGGATATGAAGTCAGGGATAAGGAAGCGACTCTCTCTCCGGAAGGTGCCGGCAAGGCTCAGACCTACAAAGCGAAGATCGCCGACGTCGTTTCAGATTACCAGCCGAGCGTCTTCTTTGACAGCGGCTTCTTCACCTTCACCGAGAACGTCTATGCCGGCATGGGCAAGTACAAAGGCACCTACGAAAAGAAAGACGACCGGATCTACTGCACCGTCACGGATGCTTCCACGATGGAAGGCTTCAAAGGCGACAACGTCAAAGAGATCGTCTTCAAGATCGTCGATGAGAAGACATTGAAGCTCAAGACCGATCTGTGCATGTCGGGCAACGGCGACCTCTTCTATCTGGTCCCATAAAACATCTGATCATCTCTAAGACAAAAAAAGCTAGCCGGACTAGCTTTTTTTGATCATTGACCCTTCGCCTTTCTGAACATGAAGGCTCTGACCACGTTGATGCCGATCCTGTAAGGCAGCGGTCTCAAAGCTTTATCAGCTTCCACCAGTTTCTCCCTGATCGGGATGGATTGCGGACAGTGGCTCTCACACTTGCCGCACTTGATACACGCGCTCACAAATGAAGCATCCTTCCGCAAGGCGACCGTCTGTGCATACTGGAAGCGTCCGTCATGTTTGGACTCCGTATACATGCGGTTGTAGGCATTGAAGGTACCAGGGATGTCGATACCCTTCACGCAAGGCATGCAGTAACGGCAGCCGGTACAGCCGACCTTCTCATTCGCCTTGATCTCGGCGATGATCTTGTCGATGAATTCAAAATCGGCTTCACTGAACGAACCGATCTCGGCTTCCGAAGCGACGCGGCAGTTCTCCTTCACCATTTCCAGGGAATTCATTCCGGATAGGACGACAGTCACACCGCTCTGATCCCACAGCCACCTCAAGCCCCATTCGGCAGCCGAGTAGCCCTTTTCGTTGTTTGCGATGAGCTCCTTCGCCTTCTGCGGCAGCATGTTCACCAGCTTGCCGCCCCGCAGAGGCTCCATGATGACGATCGGAATGCCCAGCTCCTTGGCTCTCTCCACGCCCTTTCTGCCGGCCTGGCTGTTCTCATCCAGATAGTTGTACTGGATCTGGGCGAAGTCCCAGTCGTAGTCCTCCAGGATCTGAATGAACATCTCGCTGTTGCCATGATACGAGAAACCGATATTCCGGATCTGTCCCGCCTTCTTCTTTTCTGCGATCCACTCCTCGATGCCCACTGCCTTCAGCCTTTCCCACTGCAGGTAGTCGGTGAGATGATGCATCAGATAGTAGTCCACATGATCGGTCCGCAGACGGGAAAGCTCCTCGTTGAAGAAAGAATCCAGATCCTTCGCGCTGTTGATCATATACTGCGGAAGCTTGGTCGCGATATTGACCTTGTCCCGGATCCCGTTCTTCTCCAGAGCTTCGCCCAGAGCCGCTTCGCTTCCCGAATAGACATAGGCGGTGTCGTAGTAGTTGACGCCCTGCCTGTAAGCCTCCATGATCTCGGCTTCCGCCTTCTCCTGGTCGATCCTGCCGCTTCTTGTCGTGAAACGCATGCAGCCATAGCCTAAAGCCGAAAGTTCATTCCCGTGTTTATCTTTTCTGTATTTCATATCCTGACCTCTATAGAATCAGTATGCCATATGCAGACCCGGTTTTTCCTGATAAAGGCAGACTCGTAACAAAAGTGACATGCAAGAAAAGACCGGCATATCCACCGGCCTTCGTCATTTCAGGATGATGAGAGCAGTCAGCCTGCAGTCCTCTTCAAAGACGTTTCTGATGGCGTGGCCTTGCCCATCCGGACAGATCATGACATCGCCTGCCTGGACCTCATATTCCGTCCCGTTGTCGTTGTAGATCGCTCTTCCCTCGTTGATCAGGAAGATCTCCTCTTCATTCTCGTGTTCGTGATAGCCGACACCGCAGTCCTTGTGCAGGACCATCGTGGCATACATCCTGCTCTTGCCATAGAGGTCTTCCTTGGAACAGACGTTCCTGATATGGACTTCCCCCGGACCGCCGCGCATCGCGACCCTGGTCTCGGTGCTTCTTTCTTTATCTCTGATGATCATGATATTTCTCCTCCCGAAGTCTTATAATTTAATTATATAGGGAACTTTATGGAAAAGAATATTCTGGATCGATTTACTGACACATACCATCAATGGACTTTGAACCACAGAACACAGGCATCCGTCTCCTCTGAATACGCCTTTTATCTGAAACAGAAAGACGCAAGGCTGAAAGAGAAAGGCCTTCAGATCGA
Source organism: Erysipelotrichaceae bacterium (assembly GCA_024681275.1). The sequence goes on along the minus strand of JAILBD010000044.1, from coordinate 6,066 downwards.
AGAAGACTTCGCCCACGTCAAAGAAGAGATCAGGGGCGTCATCCGCAGGGAGAACTTCCCTTACATTGCCAGCGTTGAATACAGAGAGGCGATGCACACGCTGCACTATCTGAAAAACGGAAAAAGGATCAGAAGGTACAAGGAACCTGTCAGCATCTACGCGACCATCCTCGACAGGCAAGGAAACAGCGATGAAGAGATCATCTGTCCCAACTGCGGACACAGATCGTTGAAATCGGAACTGGGAAAAGGCTGTCCGTACTGCGGGACCTATTTTGAACTCCCGCCGGATTACCCCTATGTCACTTCCTTCTATTCCGTGCCCGGCATCACCGAAAGATCCTCTCTGAACGGCAGGATCAAAAAGATCACCATCATCCCGGGCATCACCATAGCCCTTCTGGTCCTGATCTCCTACCTCTTCACCAGCAAGGAACCTTTAGCGGTCAAGATCTTCTATTCGATCTTCCTTTCCGCCATGACAGGCGGTGTGACCGCTTTTGTAGCCTACATGTTATACAGCTTCTCCCTGCTTTCAAAAGTCTTCTTTGAAGCCGGAAGATCGCTTCCGCTTTTAAAAGGCATACGGACCAAGAAGAAGACCGAAGAAAAGATGAAAGCCTATGAAGATGACTTCTCCTACGAATACTTCGAAGGAAGGATGATCACGCTCCTGAGACAGATCGCCTTTTCCAAAAAGAGAGAAGCGCTCTCCGTCTATACCGGAAATGAGGACCTCTCTTTCTTCGACGACCTTGTCGACCTCTCCTACCGCGGCGCCTCACAGCTCCTGGATCTGAAAGAGGAAGACGGACGCCTGCAGCTGAAGATGAGAGTCTTCCTCAACGACATCTACTATCGCAGGAACATCCGGCGCAAAGATGAAAGCTTCATCGTGATCATGGAAAAAGACGCTCACGTATCGGAGATCGGACACGACATCTGCAGGGTCCAGTGCCGCAATTGCGGCGGCAGCTTCGATGCCCTGCACTACAAGGACTGTCCGCACTGCGGAAGCCGATACGAACTCGTACACGATGACTGGGTCATATCCGCCATCGTTCCAGCGTGAAAGGAAGAACAAGATGAAACACTACATGCCCACCAGGATCCTGACGGGCGTCAATATCCTGGAAAGAAACAAGGAACTATTCCACAAACTGGGAAACAGATGCCTGATCATCACCTCCGCCCATTCCGGACGGGCATCAGGCGCTCTCGATGACATCGAAAAGATCCTGAAAGAAACTAACAGCAGCTATCAGATCTATGATCAGATCAAAGAGAACCCGACCGTCACCTCCTGCATCGAAGCAGGCAGGATGGCCCACGATATGAAAGCCGACTACATCATCGGCGTCGGCGGAGGATCGGTCCTCGACGCGGCCAAGACGGCTGCTGTCGTCGCCAGTGATCCCGGACTCGATGAAGACGCCATCTACAGGCTCTCCTGGACGAAGAAGCCCAAAGCTCTGATCCTGATCGGAACGACTGCCGGCACCGGCTCGGAAGCCACCTACGTCTCCGTCATGACCAACAAAAAAGGCATGAAGAAGTCGATCCACCACGACGACCTCTACGCCCTCTATGCCTTCGGCGATCCCCGCTACACGGCAACGATGAGCGACAGAGTCAGGACCTCCACAGCCATCGATGCCCTTGCCCACCTGCTGGAATCCTATTTCAACAACAACGCCAGCGACATCTCAAGGGCCTATTCCTTTGAAGGCATCCGCCTCCTCTACCCAAAGCTGAAGAAGCTCGCACAGCAGAAAGAACTCTCCCTTGAAGAGCTGGAAACGGTCTACAACGCCTCCATCCTGGGCGGCATGGCCATCAACATCACCGGCACCGTCTTCTGCCATACCCTGGGTTACTACTTCACGGAGACCTATCATCTGCCGCACGGCTTTGCCTGCGCACTCTTCACCAACGCCCTGCTGGACTACGAAGAAGAACACAACAAAGACTATTCCGATCTGCTCTATCAGACCCTGCGGATCGACAAGGAGGAACTGAAAGAGACGATCCGGGCCCTGCTTCCGGACTTCGGCATCCATATGAGCGGCGAAGAGATCGAAGCGATGCTGCCGCGATACGAAAACAACAAGTCCGTGAAAAACACCTACGGAACGATGAACATCGGCGATATCAGAAGGGTGCTGTCCGAACTCAGATAGCACCTTTTTTCTGATCCTTCAAATTCCTCTTTATGTCTTCTTCATCCGGATAAATAAGCTATAATTTAGATAGAGGTCAATGATATGGAAAATAATATGATGTGGGCTTTAGTCAAAGAAAAGCCCGAAGTGGGAATATGGCCAAAAAAGGTCCCGATCCCTGAAGTCGGCTACAACGACGTCAAGATCAGGATCAAAAAAACAGCCATCTGCGGTACCGATGTGCACATCTACCAGTGGAACAAATGGGCACAGAAGACCATCGTCCCTGGACTGACCATCGGACACGAATATGTCGGTGAAGTCGTTGAGACCGGACAGGGAGCCAGAGGCTTCAAAGTCGGTGACATCGTCTCCGGAGAAGGACACATCACCTGCGGAAAGTGCCGCAACTGTCTGGAAGGACACAGGGAGAACTGCCGCAACGCCAAAGGCGTGGGCGTCAACAGGAACGGTGCCTTCGCGGAATATCTGGTCATTCCATACGTCAACGTCTGGAAGACCAGAAAGAACATCGATGAAGAACTCTATGCCATCTTCGACCCGTTCGGAAACGCGACACACACCGCCCTGACCTATGATGTTCTCGGCGAAGACGTCCTGATCACCGGTGCCGGACCGATCGGCTCCATGGCGGCAGCCATCGTCAAATTCTCCGGTGCGAGACACGTCGTCGTGACCGATTTCAACGATTACCGCCTGGATCTGGCAAAGACCATGGGTGCAACCAGGACCGTCAACCTGAAAAACGAAAAACTGGAAGACGTCATGAATGAACTGGGCATGACGGAAGGATTCGACGTCGGACTTGAAATGTCCGGTGCACCGGCTGCCCTGGATCAGATGATCCACAACATGAAGAACGGCGGCAACATCGCCCTGCTGGGCCTGCTTCCTGATGACACGACGGTCGACATGGAAAAGATCATCTTCTCCGGACTCAATCTGAAAGGCATCTACGGACGCAAAGTCTGGGATACCTGGTACAAGATGACGACCATGATCGAAGCGGGACTCGATATCTCGAAGATCATCACCCACAGATTCGACATCACCGACTATCAGAAAGGATTCGACGCGATGCTTTCAGGACAGTCAGGAAAAGTCATACTGGATTGGACGAATATAGACAAGGTGGAACAGCTATGAACAGAAACGAAACATTGAAATACTACGCCGATACCGTGGAAGAGATCAGAGAAGCCGGCCTATTCAAAGCCGAAGCTCCATTCGCTTCCGCGCAAGGCGCCTACATCGTCATGGAAAACGGCGAAAAGCTGCTGAACATGTGTGCAAACAACTACCTGGGTCTGGGCAATGACCGCAGGCTTATCGAAGCAGCCAAAAAGACCTATGACGAAAGAGGCTACGGCCTGGCATCCGTACGCTTCATCTGCGGCACGCAGGACATCCACAAGGTACTGGAAAAGAAGATCTCAAACTTCCTCAAAACGGAAGACACCATCCTCTACTCCTCCTGCTTCGATGCCAACGGCGGCCTCTTTGAGACCCTCTTAAGCGACCAGGATGCCGTCATCTCCGATGAACTCAACCACGCTTCCATCATCGACGGCGTCAGACTCTGCAAAGCAAAGAGATACCGCTACAAGAACAACGACATGGAAGACCTCAGGGAAAAACTCATCCAGGCCGACAAAGACGGTGCCCGCATCAAACTGATCGCCACTGACGGCGTCTTCTCAATGGACGGCATCATCTGCAACCTGAAGGGCATCTGTGACCTTGCCGATGAATTCGGTGCCCTGGTCATGGTGGATGATTCCCACGCGGTCGGCTTCGTCGGTGAAAACGGCAGAGGCTCGGCTGAATACAACGGTGTCGAAGGAAGAGTCGACATCATCACCGGCACTCTGGGCAAGGCCCTGGGCGGCGCATCCGGCGGCTATACCTCCGGCAGGAAAGAGATCATCGATCTTCTCAGACAGAGAAGCAGACCTTACCTCTTCTCCAATTCCTTGGCTCCTGCCATCGTCGGTGCCAGCATCGAGCTCTTCGACATGCTGGCGGAGGGATCCGAACTGAGGAAACACCTGATGGATGTCACACAGTACTACCGCGAGAAACTGAAGGAAAACGGCTTCGACATCATCGAAGGCACCCATCCGATCGTGCCGATCATGCTGTACGACGAGAAGCTTGCCGGTCAGTATGCGGCCAAAATGAGAGAGAAAGGCATCTATGTCGTCGCCTTTTCCTATCCGGTCGTTCCGAAAGGCAAAGCCCGCATCCGCACCCAGGTCTGCGGCAACCACACAAGAGAAGACATCGACCATGTCATTGAATGCCTGATCGAAACGCGAAACGAGATCAGTGCGCAGTAGAAACACAGCAAGATATACAGACAGAAGCCCTTCCTCCACAGAAAGGGCTTCTGTTTGGTTTCATTCATTCTTCAAAAATGTATCCGTTCAGATCGCATTAAAAGGTATAATGAAGACGTAAGGAGAAGATCATATGATACCTGAAAACAGAAAACTTGACTGTATTCCGGTCGGCAGACTGGCTATCGACATCAATACGCCGACGATGAGAGAGACATTCGCGGAAAGTCCATCTCTCAGAAGATACGTCGGCGGATCCCCTGCCAACACGGCAGTCGGCATGGCGAAACTCGGCATGAAAGTCGGCTTCATCGGCAAGATCTCCGATGACTCGCTGGGTGATTTCGCAAAATCTTTCTTTGAGGATCTCAACATCGACACCACGCACATCTTCCGCGCTGAAAAGGAAGTCCCGATCGGACTCGCCTTCACGGAGACTCTCAACGGCAAGACCAACCTCATGATGTACCGTTCAGAAGGCGTCGCCGACCTGCAGCTGCAGTGCAGCGAGATCGATGAGGAATACATCGCCTCATCCAGATCCGTCGTCATCTCCGGTACCGCTCTCTCCGCATCCCCTTCAAGGGACGCCTGCTTCAAGATCCTGGAACTGGCAAAGAAGAATCACTGCTGCATCGTGTTCGACATCGACTATCGCGGTCAGGTTTGGAAGAACGCTGACGAGATCTCTGTCTACTACACGCTGGCAGCCAAATATGCCGACATCATCATCGGCTCCTATGAGGAATTCTCCCTGATGGATCACATCATCGCTGACAACGAGACAGATGAACAGATCGCAGACCGCTGGTTCTCAGAAAACGCAAAGATCGTCATCATCAAACACGGATCGGAAGGATCCATGGCCTACACGAAAGACGGCGAACGATACAAGATCGATATCGCTCAGGTCGATGCCGTCAAATCGACAGGCGGCGGTGACGCCTATTCATCAGCCTTCCTGAGCGGACTGCTGATGGGAAGAAGCATCAAGGAATCCCTGGAACTGGCGACCGTTCACGCAGCCATAGCTGTATCACAGCCATCCTGCTCGGAAGCGATGGTCTCCCTTCCGGAACTGGAAGAAGCTCTCATCAAAGCCAAAGAAAAGAGCGGCGAACTCGTCACTCCATTCTAAACCATACGAAAAGCGCTCCTGACGAGCGCTTTTTTCTTAAACGTATTTCTCCAGCGTCTTTCTGACAGCGCCAGGTCCGGCCAGTTCTTCATTCAGCATGGCCACGACCTTGTCCGCCAGACCCTTTTCTTCCAGATCGACACCGAAGATCTTTTCATTCTTCAGTACCGGCAGGAGCTCTTCCTTCTTCACTGTATCCCCGAGCCTGTATGTGACATACGGTGCCAGTTCTTCCAGCATCGGATCGGACGGGATCTCGAAGGCGTTGCCCTCATCATCGATACCGGTCAGATATCTGAGCCAGCCGGCGAATACCAGCGGGATATAAGTGAGTCTGGTGATGTCTTCGCCTCTGTTCAGATAGGCCTTCAGCGTCTCACCGAAACGGACCGGCAGCTTCTGCGAA
>JAILBD010000151.1 GCA_024681275.1 Erysipelotrichaceae bacterium | reverse complement strand
GGATTGAACTCGTCGATTTGCGTAATAACTGAAGCGATTAAGATAGTATAATAGGAGTGTTAAGAGGGAGAGAACATGAATAACGCGATCATATTTATCCGTGATGAAGAGGAAAAGCAGTTATCCAAGACTCCGTATCTTGGAGGCAACCTGTTGTTGCATGCGGTGAAGGAAGTCAGAAAGCTTCCTGATCTGAACACTGTTTATGTTGTCGGTTCCGAATCGGATGTGCCGGGTTGTGTCATCAGCAACGATATCAGCGCCATCATCTCCGAAATAGAAAACGAAGAGGGCAAGACCATCCTGCTTTCTCCGCTGATCCCTGAGCTCAGCGATGAAGATCTCAAGCGCCTTCTTGAAAAGGATGCCGATGGAGCTGTCCTGACTTTTGACGGGGCCGCTCTGGAGGTCGTTGCCGTTCGAAACGGGAAGATCAGAGACTTCGAACATCTGGATTATGTTCCGGTCGCGATCAAGAACAAGAAGATCAGCAAGGTCTCGGTCGAGGATGCCGAGAACATGAAAGAGGATTCGCTGGATGATGTCGTCGTCTTTGCGCTCACTTCTTCCAAGCCGATCGTCGATGAGATCTGCAACTATCTCAACATCGAACCGGGCAAGGTCGAGGTCAAGCACTTTGCGGATGGCGAGACCCTGGTCGAACTGGGTCAGAGCGTGCGTGGCAAGCGCTGCTACATCGTTCAGTCCACCTGCAAGCCGGTCAATGAGACGCTGATGGAGGTCCTGATCTGTCTGGATGCCATGAGAAGGTCTTCCGCTGCCGAGATCACCTGCATCATCCCTTACTTCGGCTATGCCAGACAGGATCGCAAGGCGATGCCGCGTCAGCCGATCACGGCCAAGCTGGTCGCTTCGATGCTGGAGAATGCCGGTGCCAACCGTGTCGTCACTTTCGACCTGCATGCCGCCCAGATCCAGGGCTTCTTCCACTGTCCTGTCGATGATCTGACGACGGTCCCGATGATGGGCCAGTACTTCAGGCGCAAGGGCATGGATGCCGAAAACACCGTCGTCGTCTCTCCGGACCACGGCGGAGTCAAGAGGGCAAGGAATCTGGCTGAGATGCTCAATACCCAGCTGGCGATCATCGATAAGAGGCGTCCGCGTCCGAACATGGTCGAGGCCTGCCACATCATCGGTGATGTGGATGGCAAGGATGTCATCATCGTCGATGATATCTGCGATACCGGCGGTTCTCTGATCGCCGCTTCCAAGATCCTGAAGGACAACGGATGCAAAGACATCTATGTATGCATCGCCCACGGTCTATTCTCAAACAACGCTGCCGAGCGCATCGAGGAGTCTCCGATCAAGGAGATCGTCTGCACCAACACGATCATCCCTTCCGCGGAAGAGCTGTCAAAGACGACCAAGATCACGACGCTGTCGGTCGGATGGATGCTGTCGAAGCTGATCCTGGCCGTATCGTGCCATACGCCGGTCAGCGAGGTCTACGCCTTATACGAATGATACAAAGGACTTCATAAGTCCTTTTCTTATATGAAACAAACGGGAAAACGGACTGATCAAAAAAGCCTTCGCAAACAAGCGGAGGCTTTCTGAGCTTATTGAGGGATGGCTCACAGCCATCTTTTCTTTTTGAACCACAGCAGCATCGCGACGGCGATACAGATGGCGATGCAGAACAGGAAGGGATAGGAGTATTCCCAGTTGAGTTCCGGCATGTATCTGAAGTTCATGCCGTACCAGCCTGTCAGCAGGGTCAGCGGCATGAAGATAGTCGTCACGACGGTCAATATCGTCATGATGCGGTTCATGCGCATGTCGATCTGTCCGGAATAGAGGTCCCTGAGCTGGACGGAGTAGTCCTGTATCGATTCAGCGATCGAATAGAGGCGCTCCAGACGGCTGTAGAACTTGTGGAAGTAGTGAAGCTCTTCTTCTTTGAAGAAGCCGTTCTCGTTCTCCTGCAGTTCCATGGCGATATCCATGAGCTGGTCGTAGTGGATGAGCAGTCTTCTGATATGACCGCGTATCCTGTTCAGGCTCAGGGATGAGAAGTCTGTTTCATTCTTTGTGAGGACTTCTTCGATCTCGTCCAGGCCGATCTCGAAGGATTCCAACAGTCTGAGGTCGTCTTTGCACAGCTGGTCCAGGAAGTCGTAGATGAACCTGGCCAGGGATGGCTGATTCCATTTCTTGGTGCGGGCGATATTGCCGATGGCATTAATGACGAAGTCCGTGTCGTCGATGAAGACGATGCCTTTCTCGTCGAGGATGAAAGAGAAGCAGATGTCGTCCTTGTCCAGGTCCCTGCGGTCAGGGATGGAGAAGGAGCCGGAGAGCGAGTCGTAGCTGACTTCCGCCTTGCTGGGATAGGATTCCATGACGTTGAAGTCGTTGTCGGCTTTCGGCCAAATAGCGCTATCTTTTTCCAGCCATTCCTGGCTGTTCATCTGGCATACATAGGAAAGGTCTGAGGAGCTCAGCTCTTCCATATTGGATCCGGTCAGTGTTTCTTTGATCAGGTAAACATTCATACTGTATCAGTATAACAAAAAAACTGAGCGTGCACTCAGTTTCCGTTGATCATGTTGATCAGTTCCGGGGTCGGGTTGACATAGACCTTGTAGCCCGGATTGAGATAGTAGAAGGTATCCAGTGACATCGTCTGTCTGATCCTGACGTCGCCATAGCCGCTGACGTTGCCTTCGGAGAC
>JAILBD010000255.1 GCA_024681275.1 Erysipelotrichaceae bacterium | reverse complement strand
GAGCTCTGCCGATCATCCTGACGGGATCGCTGATCTTCTTCTACAACGTATTCCGTTCCTATATTCCTGCATTACCGAATCTGGATCCGATCAAGGACTTCTCCTTCGGATTCCTGTCACTGTTTCTGGTATTCATCGTTCCTTTCAACCTCATGGAAAAGAAGGGAATGGCGAAGTATGCGGTCATCGCCGGATTCCTCGGTATCGCCGTATACTGTCTGGTTTTAAATCCTGTGATTGATGAAAACTGGTTCTTATACATCAATTACAGCTACTTCGGTCCCACCGGATCGTTCGCCTGCCTTGTCATCGGTGAATTTGTCGCCTGCGTCTTCTACAATTGGACAAAGCACAACTTCCTGGAAGACAGCGCTTTACCTGACTTCGTTGTCGGCTGGATCAACAACATCGTCCCGATCGTTCTTGCCTTAGGCATCACCATGGTCGTTACACAGATCCTGCACATTGACGTCATCAGCATCATCGATAACCTGTTCTCGCCGATCGCTGCACTGGGCGGAACCTATATCGGTTTTGTACTGCTCATTACGATTCCCACAATTCTCTACTCTCTGGGCATCAGCTCCTGGGCGTTTGGTGCCGTATCCAACCCCATCTACTTCGCAAACATCGCCGCCAATATCGCTGCTGTTGAAGCAGGACAGAAGGCAACCCTGATCGCCACTTCCGAAGCGACATTTACCGCTGCTCTGATCACTCTTGGCGGTATGGGTTGCACACTGCCGCTGGTTGTCATGGCGCTGCTCAGAGGCAAGTCCAAGAAGATGAAGACGATGGGCAGAGTATGTATCGCTCCTTCCATTTTCAACATCAACGAACCGGTCGTCTACGGCTTCCCGATCACCTTCAATCCGACCCTTATGGTCCCGATGTGGCTGTGTTCCGTTATCGGCGCGACGATCGAATACGCCGTCATGAAGTTCGGTCTGCTTAATATCCCGTCCAAGATGATCCAGGTCGGTCAGGTACCGGCTCCGATCTCGACGGTCATGATTACCGAGGACATGCGCGGCATCCTCTGGTGGGCTGTACTGTTCGTAGTTTACTGGCTGATTTATGCCCCGTTCTTCAAGACCTATGACAGACAGTGTCTGGCCGAGGAAGAAGCGGCTGCTGAAGAATAAAAAAGAATAAAGAATATAGTATAATCATTACGGAGGAACAACATCATGCAAGAAAACAATCCGCTTATCCAGGTATCGATGAATATCATTCTTCATGCCGGAGACGCCAGAAATAACGTCAGTCTTGCACTGGATTATGCAGAAAAAGGCGACATCCTTAAAGCCCGAAATGAGCTGACAGAAGCGCAGGTAAACATCACCAAGGCGCACCAGTCTCAGACGGAAGTCATTCAGAACGAAATGTCAGGCGTTGATTATGAGCCTTGTCTGCTGTTCTCTCACGCACAGGACACACTGATGACGATAAACAGTGAGATACAAACCGCCAATCGGCTGGTCAATATGTACGAGCTGATCATAAACGGGCGGCAGGATCATCAGGACTGATCAAATCATATCAACATTCGTGAATGGCCTGTCTCCTTTGGGAAGATAGGCCATTCTCTTTAAGAAAGGATAGACATATGGAAAACAAAAGATTCCCGGAAGGTTTTTTATGGGGTGCTTCTTCATCCGCATACCAAGTCGAAGGTGCAGCCTATGAAGACGGAAAAAAGGCATCCCAGCAGGACGTCATAAACAGGGACAGCTACAAGACCTATGGCTTTGCGACCGCTGAGATCGCATCCGACGAATATCATCATTACAAGGAAGATGTGGCCCTGATGAAAGAGATGGGCTTTACATGCTACCGCTTTTCGATCGCCTGGTCCAGGGTTTTCCCGGACGGCGTTGGAGAAGTGAATGAAAAGGGCGTTCAGTACTACAGAAACCTCATTCATGAACTGAAGGAAAACGGCATCGAGCCGATCGTCACCCTGTATCATTATGATTGTCCATGGGCACTGGTTGAAAAATACGGAGGCTGGCTAGACAGACAGATCGTAAAGGATTTCGAATATTATGCGAGATATATCATCAACGAATTCAAAAACGATGTGAAGTACTGGACAACGATCAACGAACAGTCCATCATTGTTCAATACTGGACCCAGAAGTGCTATATTCCGGAGGAACTGCTCGACGGAAAGCACGAACAGCTCAGATACCAGCTGAATCACTACATGAACCTGACTCACGCGATCGCCTGCAACCTGGTTCACGAACTTGTCCCGGGCGGGCTGGTCGGTGCGCCTTTGGGTTACTCATGCATCTACCCGCTTTCCTCCAGGGCGGATGACAACATGGCGGCTCAGAATGCCCAGGCGTTGCGCAACGATTACTATACGGATATCTATTTCAAAGGCGAATACAACAAAGCGGCTCATATCTATCTTGAAAAGCACGGTCTGGCACCGGTGATTGAAGAAGGCGATATGGAACTGATCGCCTCCGGCAAGTCAGATTTCCTCGCGCTGAATTACTATGCTTCCGAGTGTGCCTGCGCCTGTGAGGACGACGGCACTCACGAGATTCGCTGGTCCGGCGTCAACCGTTCTGGCAAGAAGGGCGACATGTCCGGCTTTGAAACGCACCCGGGATTCTATCAGATGTGCAAGAATCCCAACCTAGACACGACCGACTGGGACTGGGCAATTGACCCGACCGGCATGGAGTACATGCTCAGAGATCTGTACAACAGATACGGCAAACCTCTGATGATTACCGAAAACGGATTGGGCGCATATGATACACTTACAGTAGATGGAAAGATCCACGACGACTACCGGATCGACTATCTTAAAAAGCACATTGCGGCGATGCGCAAGGCAATGGAATACGGCGTTGAAATGATCGCCTACTGTCCTTGGTCGGCAGTTGACTTGCTCTCCACATCCAACGGCGTCAAAAAGAGATACGGCTTTATCTATGTCGACAGAACGGATGACGATCCGAAACAATGTGAGAGAATGAGAAAGGATTCTTTCTACTGGTACCAGAAAGTCATTGCCTCCAACGGCGAAGACCTCGATTGATTTTTTCCGAAACAGCTGTCTGAGTGATCGGACAGCCTTTTAAAAGAAAGGAGACAAACATGAAACAGCTGAAAGAAGGTTTCCCGGAGAACTTTCTCTGGGGCGGCGCGATTGCGGCCTGTCAGGCCGAAGGTGCCTGGGATCTTGATGGCAGAGGCCCATCGACCTCCGACATTCACAGATACGACGATCACATGGATCAGGCCCACATCGAAAAGGAGGGTGGAGACACGCTTGAAGGAATCCGCTTCGCCCTGAACGATAAGGAAGGCTATTATCCGAAAAGATATGGCATCGATTTCTATCACACTTTTAAGGAAGATCTGGCCTACATGAAGGAGATGGGCTTCAAGGCATTCAGGACCTCAATCTCCTGGTCGAGGATCTTCCCGGAAGGCGACGAAGAGATGCCAAATGAGGCCGGTCTGAAATTCTATGATGAACTGATCGATGAGATCATCAAAGACGGCATGGAGCCGGTCATCACGATGTGCCACTATGACATCCCGCTGGGACTGGTCACAAAGTACGGCGGTTTCGCCAACCGGAAAGTCATCGACTTCTTCGTCAGATACGCGACCCTTCTTCTTGAAAGATACAAGGGAAAGGTAAAGTACTGGATCGTCTGCAACCAGGTCAACCTCTTGCCGACTGTCATGTTCGGTTCGCTGGGTATCTACGATGACCAGGTAGAGAAGGAGAAGATGGAAGAGACAATGTACCGGGCTGTCCACAACCAGTTTGTGGCCTGTGCAAAAGTCAAGCGGCTTGCACCGTCGATCGACCCGGAAGCGATACTGGGAACGATGATCGCGGACGGCACGATGTATCCCGCTTCCTGCAAGCCGGAAGACGTCATCGCCTGCATGAACAAGAACCGCATCCAGCAGTACTTCTTCACCGATGTACAGCTCAGGGGCGAGTATCCGGTCTACATGCTCAGATACTTCAAAAACAACAACATCCTCGTCGATATTTCCGAAGAGGACGAAAAGCTCCTGAAGGAAAACACGATGGATTACCTGGCGATGTCCTTCTACTCGACGTCAATCGTCGATGCGAAGAAGGATGGCATCAAGCCCTACGTCGCCTCGCAGAACCCCAACCTCGAACCCACGCCCTGGGAGTGGCGCGCCGACCCGCTGGGTCTTTACAATGCGCTGTGCCAGCTCTCTGACAGGTACCACGTTCCTCTGATGATTGCCGAAAACGGCTTCGGCGCTTATGATAAAGTTGAAGCGGATGGTTCCATCCACGACGATTACCGCATCGATTATCTGCGAAAGCACATTGCGCAGGTCAGACACGCAATCGAAGACGGCGCCGAGGTCTTCTCCTATCTGAGCTGGGGACCGATCGACATCGTTTCCTCATCGAGCGCTCAGATGTCCAAGCGCTACGGCTACGTCTATGTAGACCTTGACGACCATGGTAAGGGAAGTGCCGCAAGAATGAGGAAAGATTCTTTCGAATGGTATAAAAAGGTCATCGCCTCCAACGGCGAAGAACTCGGTTAAGATCAGATATAAGGGAGCCAAGAGGCTCCCTGAAAAGAGGTGAAAAAAATGGCAGATAAGGAAATCAAAGGAAATTACAAGGAAACAGAAACCTATAGAAAAGTTGACGGAAAAACCAGAGCGGCTCTGGAAAGATATAAGAAGGAAAACAAGATCGAGAACAATCACATGTATCTTCTTTTACTCAGAGAGGATGTCCGCAATCTGCCAAAAGAGGAAAAACAGAGGGGCAACCGTCTTGCCGAGATCATCGTCATTTCCGGCGCCATCACCTTCCTCGTGCTGACTGCCAACCAGAGGATGGATCTTCTGCCTTATTCAGCGGCATATATGTTGATAGCGGGAGCGCTTTATTTTTCCGGTATCCTCAACCCGGTCGCCAGGCAGCTCAGCAACGTCAACAAGCTGCTGAAAAAATTCCCGGGGGTCCCTTCGATCAAAGAGGTCCTCGGCGAAAAGAAGGAAGAGTCATGATCATATTCACAGACATCGATGGAACGCTCTATGACTATGAGGGCAATCTTCCGCAAAGCGCTGTGGAAGCGGTCAGGAAACTCAGAGAGAACGGACACAAGGTCTTTCTGGTCACCGGCCGTTCCAAGGCCGAAAACAAACAGGAGATCTGGGATATCGGCTTTGACGGCATGATCGGCGGAAACGGTTCCTATGTGGAAGCGGACGGCGAGGTGCTCATGCATCAGCGGATCACGCCCGAACAGAGCAGACACATCGTAGAATGGCTCAACGAAAGAGGTCTGGATTTCTATGAGGAATCCAACGAAGGTCTCTTTGTTTCCGAACACTTCGTTGAAAACGCAAAAGAGACGGTCCGCAAATACGCGCTGGGAAAAGGCAAAGCGGCCGAAGAAGTCGAAAAGATCGAAGTGCGGGACGTGATCCACGGACTGGTGGAGGGAGCAGAACTGGTCAGAGACGATCTGAACAAAGTCTCTTTCATCCTGCATTCCTATCAGGATCACCTGGATTCGATAGAGGAATTCCCGGATCTCAAGGCCGGTACCTGGGGCGGAAAAGGAGAACTGGCACTGTTTGGAGACCTGGGTGTGAAAGACATCGACAAGGGCAGAGCC
>JAILBD010000247.1 GCA_024681275.1 Erysipelotrichaceae bacterium | reverse complement strand
GGAGCACCCTTGATCGCCGGAGTCGTATCGGTGATGACCAGATTGACTGTTGCCGGCAGAGAGACGTTGATGACATCGCCTTCAAACAGCATCAGCGAGACCTGCAGACCATCGGTGATGAAATACTTGTTGAAACCGATGACTTCTTCAGGAAGCTCGAAAGTCTCGAAAGATTCCATATCCATGAAATAGAAGGTGTTGTCTGACTCATAAGAGAAATTGACGGCCTTCTTTTCGATGTTGGCTGCTTCGAACTTGACATTGGCGTTGAAGTTTCTTTCCAGAGTGTTGCCGGTCTTGAGGTTCTTCATCTTCGTCCTCAGGATGGCTGCGCCTTTGCCCGGTTTTACATGCTGGAAATCGATGACCTGCCAAGGGTCACCATCTACGATTAAAGTTAAACCTGTTTTAAAATCTCCTGATTCAATTGCCATAGTGTTTTCTTCCTTTTTTACTTGAATATTTTATCAGATTTTCTATGCTGATATCAAATCCCTACAAAAGAGATCTCTCCTCTTCCTTGTGCGTCCTGATGTAGCGGCTCCATTTGATGTAGCCGTAGGTCGTGTTGGTGAAATAGCCCAGCTTCAGGATCAGCAGGACATACTGGCCTGCCAGTATGTTGATGATCGCTTCCAGCAGAGCGCAGATGTACCAGGCGATCCACTGTTCCCTGAGCCTGAAAAAGATGAAGAGACCGTTGGCGATGCCGACCGCCGAAGCGCAGGCATCCAGATAGATCACCAGGAGCTCCAGATCTCTTTGACCGGCCATGAAGTCGGAAGAGATGTCCAGTCCGCTGATGAAATAGCCGACGACCACGGTCCACACGGCGATCGCCGCGATGATGAGGACTTCCTGATAGCCCTTCAGTCTTCTGACCATCGTCAGTTCGTCTTCGACCTCATCCTTGTGCTTCGTCCAGTTGATGAAACTCAGGATGTCGATCGGCAGCCAGAAGAAGAGGGTGACGGCCATCGTCGCAAAACGGTACATCAGCACCAGACAGATCGCGATCTCCGTGATCTCGACCAGGACCGACACCAGGAAGTTGTATCTGGACTGCTTGGAGATCAGCAGTTCACAGAGGATGTTCAGGAAGGTGTCCAGCAGATACAGCAGCATGATCCAGATACCGTTGACGCCGTTCGCGCTCTCTTCTGGGAAGATGACCGCAAAGATCGTCGCCAGTACCATGATGGTCATGAACCAGCACTTCTCATAAGTCGTGAAGAAAGAACCGAAGAAAAGGACCACACAGATCGAGACCGCCAGTATCAGCAGGGCGTTCGCTAGATTGAAAAGAGGCATCAGTTCAGCCGCCATCGTCTGCCGAAAGACTTCTTTCACGCCGTCCGGCTGCGGATCCTGATGATCGAAGAAGAGCTTGGTCCCGTTTTCGCTCTCATAGACATGGGCTGTGATCGTCTCATCTTCCAGTTTCACATAATCCTCATAGGTGTACGTCACGATCAGCCGTCCCTCATCGTTCACATAAACGACATCGCAGACCGTGGAATCCTCATCATAATCCTCCGCCTCGAGATCCCTGACCATCTCGGTGCTTCCCAGGTAAGTCAGCTTGCCCGGGTCGGCATCGATCTTTCCCGTTCCGATAACAAAAGAAACAAGGGCCGCCAACAGCGAAAGCACCAGCAGCACAATCTCGGCGGTTCTCACTTTTTTATTCGGTTCCATGTATCTCTTCAATGTCTCGTGCATATCTTCTCCTCGCGTTTCTCATATATTATAGCCGATAGAAGAAATGAAAAGATTATAATTGAACTGTGAACGAAAAAATGAAAACAGAAGAAATGACAGAGAGATTTCTGCAAAAGACATACCGCATCATCGACGTCCTTCCCGAAAGAGTGAGCGAAGACAGAGCGTCACAGTACTTTATGTTCGACGACTATCTCCGGAACGAAGACAATATCAAAGATCTGCACAAGAGATTCATCCGCCTCTTTCTGAAACTGGAATGCTACTACGAGATGCGCGTCTCGTTCGATACGGAGACATACGAAAAGGATCCCGCGCCGGATGAACTGGCAGACAGGATCCTGGATCTGCATCAAAGCGATCGCCTCAGAGTCTTTCTGAGCGATCTGATGATGATCGACTACGACGCCTCTGACAGCAACATGACTGTCTATGGGGAAGACGTCCAAAGACCGGACCTTCTGAAGGAACTGGTCCTTTCCGAAGGCCTCTTCCTCTGGAGACCGGAAGATCAGTAACTTGCATTCAAGGGATCAGGATAGACCGACAGCTCTATCATGATCCTTTCTTTTTCCATATCGCACTCACAGATCTGAGCCAGCACCAGATAATCCTCATTGTTCAGGTAGCGGCTCATGTCCTTTTCATCCGGCAGTTCGATGGTACCGTATCCTTCCAGATGATCGATCTTGCACTGGACGATCCTGTCTCCCATATATTCCGCCAGAACGCCGTCTCCCTTCCGGCAGCGTTCCATCTCTTCTTTCCCATAATCCTGCAGGAGATATCTTCCTCTCTGGATGCAGTCCTCTTTTTTCAGATCCAGCTTTTGATAGACGCCGATCAGATAACGCAGTTCCCCGCTCTCCTCGTCCGCATAGACGAACTGTATCTTCGCATCCGAGAGATCCGGGATCTCTTCTTTCCCGTATCCGAAGATCTCCGCATCATGATCCAGCAGCAGCCTTGAGAACTCGAAAGCCTTGTCCGCCATGAAGATCTTTTTGAAACTGACGATGGAAAAATCGATGAAGATGCTTCGCTCCAGGACCCTGATCAGCCAGGCATCTCCCGCTTTGGCATTCAGGCTTTCAAAGCAGCGCTGCCGGATCTTTTCGTAACACAGCCTCTCCGAGATCTCCTTCTTCGTGATGAAATAGGGTCTCAGGTAGGATCTTTCGATGCTGTCCTTTTCCAGTTTTCTGATCTTTTCTTTCAGAATGGCATATTCTTTTCTGACTTCTTTCCTATCGATGAATGAATGACACATGATGACCTCCGTTTTATGATTCAAGTCCATCTTATGGAAAGAAGATCATCGCGCATATGTCCG
>JAILBD010000224.1 GCA_024681275.1 Erysipelotrichaceae bacterium | reverse complement strand
AGGGTATCCCGCAACGACAGATACATGGCCTGATCCCAGGAGAAATATCAGAAAAAACAGCTGTCTGTGTGATACAGGCAGCTGTTTTCGTATAGGAGAGTCAATTGCCGGAATAGGCTTTCAAAAGGATCTCTTTCATATCCCCGACCATCGGTACTCTGGGATTGGCCGGTGAGCACTGACCTTCGTAGGCAGCGACAGCGATATCATCCAGATGCGCTTCCAGATCCTTCCTGTCGATGCCCATGGCTTCAAAATTGGGATCCAGGCCGCAGTCCTTGCACAGATCGATGACGGCCTGAGCAAGCGACTGTACGCCTTCTTCAGGTGTGTCTGCTTTCAGACCGAGAAGGGCGGCGATCTCCTGATACTTCTCATCGGCGCAGTAGCGGTTGTATTTCGGCCAGACAGAGAGCTTATCAGGGATCTGTCCGTTGTAGCGGATCACGTGAGGAAGCAGGACGGCACAGGTATAGCCGTGCACGGTATGGAACTGTGCGCCGACTTTATGGGCCAGGGAATGCGTCATGCCTAAGAACGCATTGGCGAAAGCCATGCCGGCGATCGTTGCCGCGTTGTGCATCTTTTCCCTGGCTTCCAGGTCGTTCCTTCCGTCTTTGACGGCTCTCGGCAGATATCTGAAAACAAGCTGTATCGCCTTGAGACAAAGCCCGTCTGTATAGTCGTTGGCCATGACGGAGACATAGGCTTCGATGGCGTGCGTCAGGACATCCAGCCCGGTCATGGTGGTCGCCCTGGCCGGCAGGTTGGTCGTGAACTCGGGATCGATGATGGCGATGGTCGGTGTCAGCGAGTAGTCGGTCAGCGGATATTTCTTGTTGTTGGCCTTGTCGGAGATGACGGCGAACGGCGTGACTTCGCTTCCGGTCCCGGATGTGGTCGGGATGCAGATGAGTCTTGATTTTCTGCCCAGTTCCGGATATTTGAAAGCCCTCTTTCTGATGTCCATGAACTTCTGCTTCAGGTCGTCGAAATTGACCTCCGGATGTTCATAGAAGAGCCACATGCCTTTGGCTGCATCCATGACGGAACCGCCGCCCAGGGCGATGATCGCATCCGGTTTGAAGATGTCCATCATCCTGGCTCCTTTGGCGACTGTCGTGATATCGGGATCGGGTTCCACATCACAGAAGAGCTGTATCTGGACCTTGTTTCTTCTGAGGTTGAGCTGTTCGGTGATCCTGGAGAGATAGCCGAGTTCGACCATCGAGGTATCCGTTACCAGGAAGACTTTATTGAGATCCTTGCAGGACTGCAGGTATTGGATGGAGTTTCTTTCAAAATAGATTTTCTGCGGTACTTTGAACCATTGCACGGTATTTCTCCTCTTTCCGACTTTTTTGATATTCAAGAGATTGACGGCAGACACATTTCCGCCGATCGAGTTATGACCATAGGATCCGCAGCCCAGCGTGAGCGAAGGCAGGAAGGAATTGTAGACATTGCCGATGCCGCCGAAGGTGGAAGGCGAATTCCAGATGATACGCATCGCCGGGATCCGGTCACCGAAGCGATCTGCCGTTTCCTGATTCTTGCAATGGATGGCGGCAGAGTGTCCCAGACCGTAGAAGCGGACCATCTGATCGGCTGCCGCAAATCCTTCTTCTTCGTTTCTGACTTTATAGAAGGAGAGAACGGGAGAGAGTTTCTCCCTTGACATCGGTTCTTTCTCGCCGATGGTCCTGCACGAAACGGCCAGGATCACGCTGTCTTCAGGTATTCTGATGCCTGCGCGCTGTGCGATCCAGTGTACGGATTTGCCGGCGACGTCGGGATTCAGACGGGCGAGTTCGCAGTCTTTTTCGTTTTCGGCGTAACCGAACATGAATTTTGAAAGTTTCTTTTTCTCTTCCGGCTTAAGGAAATGGACTTTGAAACGTCTGAATTCCTTTACTGCTTCATCATAGATCGCTTCATCGATGATGACTGCCGATTCGCTGGCACAGATCATGCCGTTGTCGAAGGACTTGGAAATGACGATGTCATTGACGGCCTGCCGGATGTCACAGCTCTCATGCATGTAGGCCGGAACATTTCCGGCGCCGACGCCCATGGCCGGCTTTCCGCAGGAGTAGGCAGCTTTGACCATCGCATTGCCTCCGGTCGCCAGGATCGTGGCGACGCCCGGATGGTTCATCAGCGCCGATGTTGCTTCCATGGAAGGATGCTCGATCCACTGGATGCAGTTTTCAGGTGCTCCTGCTTCTTCGGCAGCTTTTTTCATGATGATGGCTGCCTGTTTCGAAGATTCCTGGGCATTGGGATGGAAGGCGAAGACGATCGGATTCCTGGTCTTGAGACAGATCAGCGATTTGAACAGGACCGTCGATGTCGGGTTGGTGACCGGAGTGATGCCGCAGATCACGCCGACCGGTTCGGCGATCTCTGTGATCCCTGTGACCGGATCTTCGGATATGATGCCGACCGTTTTCAGATGCCGCATATTGTTGACGACATATTCACAGGCAAAAAGGTTCTTGGTCGCCTTGTCTTCAAAGACACCGCGTTTTGTCTCATCGACGGCCGCCTTGGCCAGGATGCCGTGATTGTCCAGTCCCGCGACAGAACATTTTGCGACGATGTAGTCGATCTTTTCCTGATCGAAGGACAGGAATTCCTCATACGCTTTCAGTGCTTTCTCCACCAGTTCATTGACTTCTTCCTGCGGAGAGATCTTCTTTTTCTTTTCTTCCATTAAGACACCTCGTTATTTAGTCTAGATTATATCGTGAATTTTTTCACAAATAAAGTGTTTTGATTAAAAA
>JAILBD010000129.1 GCA_024681275.1 Erysipelotrichaceae bacterium | reverse complement strand
GTCTATCCGGGTTTTGTCGAGGCGCATTGCCATCTGGGGCTTGATGGCTGGGGCATCGGTTTTGAGGGTTCCGATTACAACGAACCGAACGATCCCTGCACACCGCAGCTGCGGGCGGAGGATTCTTTCAATCCGCTGGATCCGAGCGTCCTGAATGCGGCAAGAGGCGGTGTCACTTCCGTTGCCACAGGCCAGGGCAGCGCCAATCCGATCGGCGGCACCTGGATCGCCGTGAAAACGAGGGGCATCTGTGTCGATGACATGATCATCAGGACACCGGTGGCGATGAAGTGCGCTTTGGGTGAGAATCCCAAGAGGGTCTATCGCGAGAAGGGCAATTTCGCGCGCATGTCGACGGCGAGCGTCATCAGGAACATGCTGTTCAAGGCCAGAGAGTATCTGGAGAAGAAGGAGGCTGCCGGCGATGATCTTTCCAAGCGTCCGGCTTTCGATTTCAAGTGCGAGTCGATGATCCCTGTTTTGAAGAAGGAGATCCCTTTGAAGATCCATGCCCATCAGGCAAACGACATCCTGACGGCTATCCGTCTTGCGAAGGAATTCGATGTCGATCTGACGATCGAACATGTCACAGAGGGTCACCTGATCGCTGATAAGCTGGCGGAATGTTCATATCCTCTGGCAGTGGGGCCTTCTCTGACCCACGCATCCAAATTCGAACTTCAGAACAAGTCCTGGACGACACCGGGCATCCTGGCTGCCAAAGGCTGTCAGGTCTCCATCATCACTGATTCACCGGTCATCCCGCAGGAGTATCTGCCTCTGTGCGCGGGTCTTGCGGTCAAGGCGGGCATGGATCCGTTCGAGGCTCTGAAGGCCATCACGATCAATCCTGCGAAGCAGATCGGCATCGCCGACCGTGTCGGAACGCTGGAAGAAGGAAAGGATGCGGATATCGTGATCGCGGATGGCGATCCGATGGATTCTGCGACTGTCATCAGAAAGGTCTTCATTGACGGGATCGAAGTCGAATAGGATCGAGAACGGGACTCCTCAGGAGTCCTTTTTTCTGTGCGGGGCATGAAATATAATGTTGTTGATAAAAGAAGAAAGATGAGGGCGTATCATGAAGAGAGATCTTTTCAGCAGGATGATGGTCTATGAGATCTATCCGACTTCCTTCCAGGACAGCAATGGGGATGGGGTCGGCGATCTGGAAGGGATCACGTCCAGGCTCGGTTACATAAGAGGAATGGGTTTCAATGCGATCTGGTTCAATCCTTTCTATCGTTCTCCGTTCAAAGATGGCGGGTATGATGTGGAGGATTTCTTTGATGTGGATCCCCGTTTCGGCGATCTGGATGCGTTCAGGAAGATGACTGCTGCGGCTCACGAAAAGGGGATGGACATCATCGTCGATCTTGTGGCAGGCCATTCCGCTTTGAACAATGCGGATTTCCTGGAAAGCGCAAAGGCCGAAAGGAATGAAAAGAGCGATCTCTTCATCTGGAGCGATGATCCATGGAAGCGGAGCCAGAACCTGATCTCGGGCATGTTTGACCGGCACGGTTCCTACATGGTGAATTTCTTTGCCCATCAGCCGGCTTTCAACTACGGGTTCAACAAGATCGAAGAGCCTTCCTGGCAGCTGTCCTATCGGGATGAGAGGACCTTCCTTGCCAGGAACTATCTTCTGGATGTGATGCGTTTTTGGCTGAAGAACGGGGCTGACGGTTTCCGTGTGGATATGGCTGATTCTCTGGTGAAGAATGACGAGGACAAGTCGGCGACGATCGAAGTCTGGAAGTGGCTTTTTGAAAGGATCAGAAAGGAATATCCGGAGGTCTTCTTCGTGAGCGAGTGGTCGTACCCGGAGCGTTCTTTTGAAGCCGGTTTCGATGCGGATTTCGTCCTGGATCACTGGGACAATTTCTATCACCGTTTCTTCCGCAGCGATGCTTCGACAAGAGGGACTTCCCTGATCCACGGCGGGGGCGATATCGCTTTCGCTTTGAAGGATATGAAAGAGCGCTTTGAAGCGGCCGAAGAGAAAGGCACCTGTCTGGCTCTGATCAGCGGCAATCACGACAGCTGGCGCATCGCCAACTATCTGAATGATGAGGAACTGAGAGTCTTCTACATGTTCCTTTTCTGCATGCCAGGTATCCCTTTCATCCTCTATGGGGACGAGATCGGCATGAAAACATCGCAGATCCCTTCCAAAGACGGCGGTTATCAAAGGACCGGCACACGCATCCCGATGATCTGGGATGACAGCAGGCCGTATCACGGTTTCACTTCCGGTGATGAGCCGTATCTTCCTTTCTGTGAGAAGAATACTGTTTCAGTTGCCCGGGCAATGGAGGATGAAAAATCCCTGTATCATTTCATCTGCAGGCTGACAAAACTGAGAGAAGAGCTGGATGATCTGCGTGATCCGCATGTGGAGGTCAAAGAGGAAAGCAGGGTCTTCATCTTTGGCAGAGGAGATCTTCAGCTGATCATGAACATGTCGGAACAGGCATATCCGTTCAAGGGAGAAAAGGTCTTCGCTTCGGAAGTCTTTGAAGGAAGTCTGCCGGCGAAGGCTGCCGTGCTGGTAAAAGAAGGCCGCTCATAGGATGAAAAGCGCCGACAGAGACCGCTTCAGTCTTCATGACTGCCGGGCGAAGCGGATCAGATGCGAGGATGGAAAGCTGACTTTCTGTTTTCCGGACGGGATCTGGTGTGCGGACTATGGAGAGGACTGGCCCAATACCGGAAAGGCATCCGTCTCCTATCGGATCGATCCGATGAGAGAGGTCACCGTCTATCTTTTCCGGATGGAAGAAGGAAAGACGATCCGTGAGGAATGCGCGGTCGAAGAGCTGATCGAAAAAGTGAACAGCAGACAATGGGAACTGGAGTTTGCCTACTGTTACTACGGCTATGGGGAAGTCTTTCTCAGCTGCTGGATATGGCAGGAAGAAGAGCCGTGTTCATTGGAGACACAGCTTTTCATCGGGACGAAGGAAACGGAGGTCTTTGAGTACGATCCCCCTTCAGATAAAAGATGAAAGATACCGTCATCAAGGTATCTTTTCTGTTTCTGTCAAAAGAACAGAATTCAATATCGCTGAACTCATAGAGTCATAAAAGTTCACGAATGATGAACCGGAAAAAAGAATTTGAAAAAAGTTCGAAAAAGTCTCATGAAATTCATTTTTCGTTTCTATACAATGAGAATTGAAGAGGGGCTTTCTGGTATCTGATGGAAGGAAATAAATTGCCGATGTATTTTGATAATCATGATCAGGCGTACTATGATTACAGTCCCTTTTTTGAATGGATCAGGGAGAAGGGCATCTCGATCTACAGGCTGAGAAAGAACAGTGATTTTCCGGAAAAAGGTGTCGACCGGATGAAGAAGGGCGAGAATCTGACGATCGAGACACTGGTCAGGATCATGTATGTCGTTGAGGCTACGGATCTTGCCCAGATCGTGAGGATCACATTCAGAAGACAGGGCGGGGAGGATGATGTCGCCTGATGTTATACCGGCAAAAGCCGGTTTTTCTTTGCCTGAAAGGCATGGTCATAAAATACGCCGTCATATATGGCGGTGTCGTAAGTGGCGCTGGAACGATATGTAAGAATGGTTTACATTGTTGTCAGGGGGACTGTGATGACAAGAAGTGAAGCGATCAGCCGTGCGCAGGAGCTCTTATCAGAGATCGGCAACAGAACAGGGAAAGAAGAACTTTTGGGATTTCGCTGCAGAATTGGCGGCGATATGATCCCGGAGCTCATACGCATCAGAAGGCGTCTGTCATGCAGGGCGATCCTGTCCTGTATCACGAAGGTCTTTCATACGGAGAGTGAAGCGGAGGCTCTGGATATCTACATCACCCTGTTTGAATGCGGCAGATGGTCTTGAAGAGAAGGATTCGGAAACAGGCGGTATGGAGCTGTACCCGGCCGGGCAGGAGCTCACAGGGCATCGCCTTTTGCAAGGTGATGCCTTTTCTTTTGGCGATGGGTCCCGTAAAATAAGATCAGAAATATGATCCCGTATAATGCTGATGAACTCAGGGAAGAACTGAGGAACTATTACGGAACGGCTGCTGTCGTCATGGGACAGGACGATCCTTTTGGCGGCATTCCGGTCCTGAGCGATCTTTTTGATGTCGACAGTCTTTCGGATGAGGAAGTCGTCGGGGAGGCTGAAAGACTGGGGATCATCTGGTTTCTGAGAAGGTGATGTCGTTCACAGCGGAAGATAGAGGATATGGAGGGCAGATAGAATGATCACGATGAATCTTTATTACACAGGCAAGGATGGCAACGCCGTCGCTTTTGCAAAAGAGATGGAGAGGTCGGGGATAGCCGATCGGATCAGGAAAGAGGATGGGAATCTTCGTTACGAGTATTTCCTGTCTTTGGATGATCCGGAGACGGTCCTGCTGGTCGATTCCTGGAGGGATCAGGAGGCCATCGATGTCCATCACGCTTCAGCAATGATGAAAGAGCTGGCTGCGCTCAGAGAGAAGTATGATCTTCACATGAGAGCGGAAAGGTATGTATCCGAAGATCTCGGAGGCGATGAACATTTCATCCGCAAATAATCCTTTGTTCCGGTCTCGTTGATG
>JAILBD010000200.1 GCA_024681275.1 Erysipelotrichaceae bacterium | reverse complement strand
ACGATCATCGGACCGATCTTCTCGACAGCCGAAACTTATGTTTTGAAGTTTGCACAATGGCTGATCACTGTCGGCTTCGGCGTTGGTTCCTTGCTGATGGGAGCCGTCTATCCGACGACGGTCGTCATGGGTCTGCATCACATGTATAATGCGATCGAGGCCGGCCTTCTGGCTTCAAAAGATTTCGGTAATCTGAACATCTGGATGCCGATCGCTTCTGCAGCAAACTTTGCGCAGTTCGGTTCCTGTCTGGCGGTCGGTCTCAAGACAAAGAATCCGAAGACCAAGGCGGTCGCCATTCCGTCCTCTCTGTCAGCCGCTTTGGGCATCACCGAGCCGGCTATCTTCGGTGTCAACTTCCGTTACATGAAACCGTTCATATTCGGAATGGTCGGCGGCGCAATAGGCGCGATGTTCGGTTCCTGGATGGGTCTTGGTGCGACATCCTACGGAGTCACAGGCATACCGGGCTATCTGATCATCAATAAATCCTTGGCTTATACGATCCTGCTGGCGCTTTCTGGCGGCATTGCTTTCCTTTTGACTTTCCTGTTCTGGAACGAGGAGGAAAAGAAGGAAGAAAAGATTCCTGAAAAAGGTGCTCCTGAGGAACCTGTCATCACGACCGAAAAAGGTATCGTCACTGCACCTGTCAATGGCAGGGTGATCGCTGCTTCCGAGATCCCTGATGCGGCTTTTGCCGGGGAAATGATGGGTCCTTCTGTCGGCATTGAACCGGAGGACGGAAACGTCTATGCCCCGTTCGATGGGGAAGTGGTGATGATCTTCCCGACCAAACATGCGATGGGCTTAAGATCTGATACAGGAATGGAGGTCCTTATTCATGTCGGTGTGGATACGGTGACGATGGAAGGCAAAGGTTTTGAGACTTTTGTGGATTCCGGTGACAGATTCAGGAAAGGGGATAAACTGATGTCCTTCGACCGCAAGATCATCAGGAATGCGGATCATTCTGACACAGTCATTGTCGCTTTGACCAACGCAACAGAATTCAGTGAAGTGAAGAAATCCGTGTAGTCGTTTTCTGAAAAGCGAAATATGAAGAGAGCTCTTCGGATCTCTTTTATGCGTTTTTCAATGATCATGAGCGGGGGGAGGATCGAAAAATGAATGATGAGATCAAAAAGGATTGGATCGAAGCGATCGATGTGTACAGTCAGTACTTCCATGCCAGCTGTCCGTATGAAGGGTCAGTCAGAAAAGCGGCACTGGTAAAACTAAGCGTCCTGAAGGAAGAAAACAGAGAGCTCTCTTATCAGGTATCCGCATCTTTCATGCCTTATGAGGATGAGGAGGATTTCAGGGTCCCGGATGATCTTCGCGTTTCCCGGATCGTTTTTCCGGAACGAAGAGAAGAGTAAAGAAAAAGGAAGAAGAGTACCTGAATGAGATCAGGGGGAAGATCGATGCACTGCTTCCGCAGCTGGGAAGCGATGCGGTCATATTCTGGGATAGACCTTTACGGGAAGCGAGATACGGATAAAAATAAGATACAGACGAACAAAACAATACCACAGCAATTGCTGTGGTATTTTACTTCAGGTTCTTTTTATGATTTCTGATGTGCATGTACACGGTGTTTTTGGAGATGCCCATCAGCTGTTCCACTTTCAGAACAGAGTCTTTCAGTTGGAAGATGCCTTTATCATAGAGGCGTTCGATGATGACTTTGTTCTTGTTGGAAGGCAGGATGGAGCTGTCGGCAAGGACGGCCATCCGTTCTTCTTCGAGAGTGGATTCGATCAGTTCATCCGGATTCTGGGTGTAGGTCTCAGAAAGCGCATGTGTGTTGAGAGAACTGCCCGGAATAAAGGAGTTGATCACATCGATGAACTGAGCGTTCATGTACATGTTGATGCACAGCAAGCCGATGACTTTATTGCCTTCGCCCCTGATCGCCAGGGTTGTCGATTTCAGCGGTTCGCCCTTGGCGTTGCGGGAGAAGTAGACCAGATGATCCACGTGTCCGTTCTCTATCTGTTCCAGCATGTTCAATGCCAGATCGGTGATCGGTGCTCCGACTTTTCTGCCGGTGTGTTCACCGTTGTAGATGCAGATGACGGAGTGATCAAAATCTTCCAGAGAATGCAGGACCAGTTCATAGGAAGAGGACAGGTAATCAGCCAGGCCGTCCAGGACCGGGATATAGGAATTCAGGATCTGACGGTCTGTTTTAGTCAGTTTAACTTGTTTCATCAGCTTCATTATCTAAGAACGAATGAAAAAAATCAATGTGATCCGGGATATTTTTTCAGTGCTGATGCAATAGAGTTCAGTGCAGCGACGACGCGCTGATCGTCTTTGTAGACGCCCAGGATGATGCGGAGATGTCCTTTTCCGCCTGCCCCGTAGTTGGCTCCGTCATTGACGGAAACTTTTGCTTCTTTGACAAGATAGGAGACGATATCGGAAGAATCGCCGAGCTGCGAGACGTCGACCCAGCACATGAAACCAGATTGCGGAAGTGCGCAGTGCACGCCCGGCACCTGGTTGAGGATCTCATAGGCTTTGTGTCTTCTGTATTCATAGGCTCTTTTAAAAACATCCATGAATTCCGGGTGTTTCATCGCTTCGATAACGGCTTTCTGAGCGGCTGTGGAAGTCGCGCCGATGACGCCGACGGCGTTGGCAAACATCGCATCCATGATCTGATCATCCGCGACGATGTAGCCGACTCTGAGTCCGCTGAGTCCCATTCCCTTGGAGAAGGAGAAGACGGTGACCGTCCTTTCGAACATGCCTTCCATGGCGGCCGGTGTGATCATCTCGTTTTCAAACGGAAAGTCTTCGAATGCCTGATCGACGACCAGAACGAGATCGTTTTCGATGACGAAGTCTCTGAGTCCCTCAAGCGAACATCTGTCATAGACGGTCGTGGTCGGATTGTTGGGATGTGTCAGAAGGACCATTTTGGTCTTCTCGGTCAGTTTTGCCCTCATCTGTTCGATATCAAGCTGGTATCCGTCTTTTTCACTGAGTTCGATCGTTACGATCTTTCCGCCCATCGTTTCGATATCCAGATAATTGTTCGGATAGGATGGGGAAGGGATCATGACTTCATCACCATCGTTGATGAATGGGACGATGGCGAAGTAGAGACCGGAATCCGATCCGGGAGTGATCAGAATGTTCCTCTGCGGGTCTACTTTCAGATGGTTCTGTCTTTCCAGTTTTTTGGCGATCTCGATCTTCAGATCGGGGTTGCCGATCGGAGCTGTGTAGTGCGGAGCGGAATCATCTCTGATGGCTTTGACATAGGCATCTTCAACGAACTGCGGCATGCTGCGGTCGGGCATGAAGGGATCGGCCCAGCCCATAAGGGCGATGCCCTGTTTCTCCATTTCCTGATATGAGGAACCGACGTCTGCTTTTTCCACTTCGGTAAAAAGACCGCCTTCAGCTTTGGCGAATGATGGGATCATTTTGTCTCTGATATTCATTGATTTTCCTCCGGGAAAGAAGCGGGGATCTGAACAATCCCCGCTTTCTTATCATTATATGCCTATTCAGCTTCTTCAGGATTCCAGAAGAGGTAAGTCAGGACTGCGGAAACGACGAATGCGACGACGAAGCACAGCATGACGAGGACACAGTTGGTGACAGCGTTCTCACCGCCCAGGAACATACCGAAGTTCAGGAAGGAAGGACCGCCCATTGCGTAAGCCTTCAGTCTGAGGATGCCGGCTAAAGCGCCACCGCAGGCACCACCGATAGCGGCGAAGAGGAAGGTCTTGCCGTTTGGAACAGTGACACCGTAGACGACCGGTTCAGTGATACCGACACAGGCAGCGATACATGCGGAAGCGGCGTTGGCTTTCTTCTGCTGGTTTCTGGTCTTGAGCCAGACACCGAATGCTGCACCAGCCTGACCGATGTTGGCAGAACCGGAAGTCGGAGAGACATAGTTGAAGCCCTGGTTTGCGATCATCTGAGTCAGAACAGGGACCATGCCGTGGTGGATGCCCAAAAGGACCATGGAGGAATAGATACCGCCATAGACCAGACCTGCGATCCAGCCGCCGTGTTCAAACAGCCAGTTCATGCCGTTGGCGATAGCCTGGCCGACTGCGTAAGTGATAGGACCGACAGTCCAGAATGTGATCATCGTGCCGAATAAGATCGTGAATGCCGGAACAAGGATGATCTTGAGCGGGCCTTTGACGAGCTTGTTCAGACCTTTTTCGATATAGGAAGCAACAATGATCGCGAAGACGATCGGAAGGACAGAGGAGCTGTAATCGACCACTCTGAACGGAATGCCTAAGAAGTGATAGTATTCAACGCCGTTGGCGATGAGGCCTGACCACTTGGAAGCCATCATTGCTGCACAGATCGTCAGTGCAACATACTCGTTCATCTTGAATACTTTCGCTGTGGAAGATGCAAGCAGGAACGGGATGAATGTGAAGACCGCCATGGAGATGGCAACGAATGTCGCGAATGTTTCGGACTGCATGGAAGCGCCGAATGCCATGGCGACCATGATGATGGCTGACAGGAAACCGCAGCCTGCGAGAGCCGGAACGATCGGGTTGAAGATCCTTGCGACTGTCTCGAAGAACAGCGTCAGGCCTGCGCCTTTTCTGCCTTTGAGGTCTTCTTTCAGAGCTTTCTGATCATCGATCGCTTCTTCTTCGCTGACACCGGTGTAATCACAGAATTCTCTGTAGACATCAGCAACTTCCGCGCCGATGACGATCTGAGTCTGGGTAGCGCCATCAACAACGCCCATGACGCCGTCAAGCTTCTTCAAACTATCCAGGTCGACCTTGCTTTTGTCTTTGGTAGTAACTCTTAAACGAGTAGCACAATGGGCTGCAGATGCGATGTTTTCAATACCGCCTAATTTTGCAACCAAATCTTTTACTGAAGCATTTGCCATAATTTTCCCCTTTCTTGATTATTTACAAGCAATGACTTCGACTTCAACAAGCGCAGCTTTTGGCAAATCCTTTACTGCAAAGCATGAGCGTGCAGGTTTGCTTGTGAAGTAATCTCCATAAACAGCGTTGAATGCCGCAAAGTTTCCGATATCCGAAAGGAAGCAGGTCGTCTTTACGACGTCTTCAACGGTATAGCCGGCTGCAGATAATACCGCGTCGATATTCTTCATGATCTGTTTCGCCTGAACGGTGACGTCGTTTTCAACGAGTTCACCGGTCTTTGGATCGATCGGCATCATGCCTGAGAGAAACAACATGTTGCCGCATTGAACAGCCTGAGAATAAGGGCCGATGGCAGCCGGAGCGTCTTCTGAGCAGATCTTCTGGTTCATAAACCCTCCACTAAAATATTTTTTATCCGAGATCATAATAGCATTATTTATTTTCATTAGTCAACAAAAAATTGAACTATTTTTTAGTTTTTAAGCGTTTTCATCATTTTTTAATGAAATATATTTTACTTTTTCCTTTTTATTGTTATAATCATCTTGGAAAGGGCATTACATACAGTAATGAGGTAAGAAAAATGAACGATACGATCAGATCATTCCCTGAAGGGTTCTTCTGGGGCGGTGCCACTGCTGCCAACCAGATCGAAGGCGCATGGAACGAAGAAGGAAAAGGTGCCAACCTGGCAGATGCCATGGTCGCAGGCAGCCATTCGGTCCCCCGCAAGATCACTTTGGATATCGACGAAGAAAGATACTATTATCCAAGCCACAAGGCGATCGACTATTATCATCATTTTAAGGAAGATATCGCTCTGATGGCTGAAATGGGACTGAAGATGTATCGCATGTCCATCTCCTGGGCGAGGATATTTCCGAATGGTTCAGATGAGAAAGCGAACGAAGAAGGACTCAGATTCTATGACCGGGTCTTTGATGAGCTGGAGAAATATGGCATTGAACCGCTGGTCACCATCTATCACAATGAAATGCCGCTGAATCTGGTCCGTGAGACGGATGGATGGGTCGATCGCAAGGTCATCGACTATTATCTCAATTTCGCTGTGACGGTCATGAAGCGGTATAAAGGCCGCGTGAAATACTGGATCCCGTTCAACGAGATCAATGACCTGACGACTTCAGTCGGCAACTGGAATCATGGCGGGATCAAGAACCCGGGCACAGAGGACTTCTCCAATCAGGTCGATGATCCGAACAAGAGATTTGCAGCGCTTCACAATCAGTTCGTCGCTTCCGCAAAATGTGTCATTGAGGGAAAGAAGATCGATCCGGATTTCTGCTTCGGGACAATGATCTGCCACATCACCGTCTATCCGTTGACACCGAATCCGGAGGACATTCTCGCAACGCAGCAGGAGGATCAGCTCAGAAACCGTTTCTCAGGCGATGTTCAGATCAAAGGCGTTTATCCATATTACATGAAGCGTTATTTTGAAAAGAATGACATCCGTTTTGAGACGAAGCCGGAAGACTATGAACTGCTTAAAGAGGGAAGATGCGACTTCTATTCTTTCTCTTACTACATGTCCAACTGCATCACAGTGAAGAAGGATGTCGATCAGGTTTCCGGAAACATCATGGGCGGGGCAAAGAATCCTTATCTGAAGGCGACCGAATGGAACTGGCAGATCGATCCGATCGGTCTGAGATACACGCTCAATCACATCTACGACCGCTACGGTGTCCCTGTCATGGTCACAGAGAACGGGATCGGTGCCAGAGACGTATTTGAGGACGGAAAGATCCATGACGATTACCGCATCGCCTATATCAAAGAACATATTGAACAGATGCGTCTGGCTATCGATGACGGCGTCGATCTCATCGGATATACCCCTTGGACGGCGATCGATGTCGTTTCCTGTTCCACGGGCGAAATGGCCAAGAGATATGGATTCATCTATGTCGATGCTGATGATGAAGGAAACGGCACTTATGACAGATACAGAAAGGACTCCTTCTACTGGTATAAAAAGGTCATCGCATCCAACGGCGAAGACCTCGGCTGATCGAAGGGATGATCAAACAAATGAAAACCTGTTCGCTTGAACAGGTTTTTGTATCTACTGTTTTTCGAATACGTCTTTGCCGACGCCGCAGACAGGACAGACCCAATCTTCCGGAAGATCCTCAAAGGCAACGCCGTCATTCTCTGCCGGGTCATAGACATATCCGCAGATGCCGCAGGTGTATTTTGCCGGTCCTTCAGCTGGCTCTTCTGCCGGCTTTTCTTCACAGACGCATGCTTCCTCAGCGGCTTCTCCATCTTCGCTGATCGCTCCGACCGGGCAGCTTTCAAGTGCTTCGCCTGATCCTGCTTCAGCGTAGGCTTCCGCTTTCCCTTCGTCATTCATCCTGAATGCTTTAGGGCTGAGTGATTCGCACATGCCGCAGCCAATGCAAAGTTCCTGATCGACCTTTAATTTCATGATTGTTGTTCCTCCAGTTTATAGTTCTATTTTACATCAATGGCGCCGCTAAGCGAAGTATCGCCAGGAAGAATTCCTTGATCGGTCCGTGGCCGCTTTCAGCGAGAGTGACCTCGTGTCCTTCTTCCATCATGGAAAGCAGGTCTTCTTTGACCTGAAGGACTTTTTCAGAACGGTAGAGATAGGTCCCGTTTTCAAAATGCAGGTAGAGGCTGCGGTAGTCCAGATTCACGGTTCCGACTGTCGCGTGGATGTCATCCGCTTCAAAGACTTTGGCATGTACGAAACCAGGCGTGTATTCAAAGATCCTGACGCCTCCTTCGATCAGCTGGTGGTAATAGGATCTGGTGATCATGAAGACGATCTTCTTGTCCGGGATGCCCGGGGTGACGATGCGTACGTCGACGCCTCTTCTGGCTGCCAGTATGAGGGCGTTGATCATTTCGGTATCGATGATCAGATAAGGCGTCGTGATGTAGCAGTGTTCCGTTGACCTGTTGATGATGTTGAGGTAGATGTTCTGAGCGAAGGTCTCGTTGTCCAGTGGCGTTTCGGAATATGGAGCGATGTAGCCGTCTTCTTCTCCTTCCAGAGGCTGGCAGCGGAAGGAAAGGAAGGTGTTGTCTTCTTTCCTTAAGGCATTCCAGTGGGTCAGGAACATGACAGTGTAGGACCACACGGCTTCACCTGTGATCCTGATGACGTTGTCTTTCCATTTGCCGAATCTGACGATGGCGTTGATGTATTCGTCAGCCAGATTGATGCCGCCTGAGAAGGCGACTTTTCCGTCGATCACCATGATCTTGCGGTGGTCCCGGTGATTGATGATGATGTTAAGGATCATCGAGATCCTGTTGAAAGGAAGGCACTTGATGCCCTTTGCTTCCAGTGTTCTGTAATAGCCGCCCGGAAGCAGGAAGAAAGATCCGAGGTCGTCATACATGACCCTGACTTCGACACCTTCTTTGGCCTTCTCTTCCAGGATCTCCAGAATGGAATCCCAGAGCTTCCCGTGTTCGATGATGAAGTACTCCAGGAAGATGAACTTTTTTGCCTTTCTCAGTTCTTCCAGGATG
>JAILBD010000186.1 GCA_024681275.1 Erysipelotrichaceae bacterium | reverse complement strand
GCTTAAAGAAGTCCCCGACGAACGATCCGGGCAGAATGATCCTTACAGCAACAACAGCAGCACATGATATCGACTGTCTTCTGTAACATATCCCTTCCTCCTTTGTCCGTCAGTTCTTGTTTTTTATTATAGTACGATATTTCAAAATGTATAGCGATATTATCTCTGACCTTCCATCGCCTTCTTGAACAATGAAAAAGATCATCCGCTCAGCACTTCGCTTAACGGATGATCTCATGATCCTAATTGTCTGTCCTGGAGTAAGTGCACTTCATATGCACACTGGCATCATGAAGGACCTTGCCCAGAGTCCTGATCGTCTCCTCTTTGGCCATCTCACAGATCTTTTCATTCGCCTCATCGACCAGTGAGAAATCCTTTGCCTCGATCATCTTCCTGTCGTACTCGTTGATCAGCTTGTGACCCTTGGAAGTGACAGCCATCTGATACCTTTCGATGAACTGGATGCAGGTTCCGTAATTCGGATCCGCCAGCGCACCGATCAGTCTGGAACCCCAGTAGAAGTTGTCAGTCGAAACATCCATGCCGACCTCGGAGAGATACTTCGGCATCTTGCCGGTATAAGTGTAGACCGGAAGGACGGTATTGAACGGGTTGGCGCCGAAGCAGACCCACTCCACGCCTTTGAGTTCCTTCGGCATGTAGCCCCTGATCTGCAGGACAGCCATGACGCCGGTCCTGGAGATGCCGATCGGGCGGTAGATGCCCTTCTGTGGAATATCCGCCTTCTGATAAGGATTGTAAGGCGTTCCCTGGTAATACGATGAAAGGACGTACTTGATATCCTCGACCGTGATCTTCTTCTCCGGGACCATCGACCACGGGATATTATCGCTTTCCGGTGTGAGATCGGCATTTTCGCCATCCCATTTGTAGGTGTTCGGATTGAAATAACGGCCCATGAACCACGCTCTTGGCGTGTTGTAGACATGGTCGGCATCGGAATGGGAACCGAAGACGTAGCGCGGATTGAAGACACCGTCGTTGTTGAGATCCAGATGATTGTCCCTGATGAATTCCCTCAGATCAGCAGAACAGAGATGATATTCCTTCTTGCCGAAAGCATCATCAAGATCGAAATCGTCGATGCCAAACTGGTTCGGCATCATCACATACTCATCGTCTTTGACTCTCTTTGCGATCCAGTGATGACCACCGATCGTCTCCAGCCACCAGCACTCGTTCTCATCACTGAAAGCGATGCCGTTAGGCTCGTAAGTTCCATATTTTTCCAGCAGGGAACCCAGACGCTCAACGCCTTCCCTGGCGCTCCTGACATACGGGATGACCAGGACGACCAGATCTTCCTCGCCGATACCGCCCGGTACTTCCTTCTGCCTGCCCTTCTTCTCCTGATAGACCACATACGGATCCGCTCCCAATACCAGCGGGTTGGAAGAGATCGTCTCCGTTGCCGTCATCGCGACATTGGCCTCATTGACGCCGTTGGCAGCCCAGATGCCCCTTTCCGGATCGACGCTCGGTGTCGAAGTGTAGCGCATAGGATCATCCGGCAGTTCGATGCTCAGATGTCCGATCTTGGACTTGTACTTCCTCGGCTGTTTCTTCGGATCGACCACCACCAGCTTCTTGACATCGTAGAACCCGTCATCATTCCTGGCGATCATCGTCGAACCGTCATAAGTGGCTTTCTTTCCTGCCAGAATCGTTGTACAACCCATAAGTTTCCCCCTTATCTCATTTCATGAAAAAATCGTAGATGCGCTGCTTGATATCAGGCGCCTCATCATATACCGCATGCGAGTATCCATCATAGAAATAGGATTCACAATGCAGTATATCCGCGATCTTGCGCATCTCTTCGTATGAAAAGACCTGATCTTCCTTCGAACCCAGGACCAGTACCGGTATCCTGATCGCTTCCAGCTGATCGGTCGAATCAAAAGCTTCTGCCGCCTTCAGACGGATCGTGAAGTCACGCAGCTCCTCATCGCTCAGAGACTTGTACATGGCGATCGTCGTATCGATGAGCTGCTCATAGACCTCCTTTGAATAGACATCCAGCATAAAATCGTTGACCAGAGCGAAGATGTCCTTCGCCTTGGCATTGGCAAGCCACTTAGCCGGCTTATTGGAAGAATCCGCCTTGCATACAGTGGAAGTCAGAACGAGTTTCCTGACCAGATCCGGGTAACGGATGCACAGGCTCTGTGCGACCATGCCTCCCATCGAAACGCCATAAAGGTATATATCTCTGATATCCAGTTCTTTCAGGGCCTGCGCGACATCGTCGGCCATGTCCTCTATCTTCAGGTCCTCTTCAGGATCCTCTCGATAATCAAAGAGCCAGACAGTGAAATCCTTTGAAAAAACATCATATGCCTGTATGACAGCCTGTGCAGCTGTACTGACCGGTTTCAGGCTGATGCCCGGCAGGATGACCATATGCTTGGGGCCATCGCCAAATCTAATATAATCCATATTCATAACCTAATTCTCACCCTTTATCCTTCCTATGTCAAAGGAT
This sequence comes from Erysipelotrichaceae bacterium, assembly GCA_024681275.1. Next base: position 1,866 of record JAILBD010000186.1, on the reverse strand, counting down.
TGATCCCTCCTGAAAACGCTTTTATTCCTATATTCAAATTTGTTAACGCTTACTCTCTCTTATGAGAGATCTGATTTGTGAAATAAATCACAATCTGTATTATAATACTATTATAAACGAATGGAGGAACAGTTTATATGGCAAATCGTTTTATCCTTAATGAAACATCCTATCATGGCGCCGGCGCCATCAAAGAGATCGTCACCGAGATCAAAGCCCGCGGCTTCAAGAAAGCCTTCGTCGCTTCCGACCCTGACCTGGTGAGATTCGGTGTCACCGCAAAAGTGACCGATCTTCTCGATGAAGCCGCTATCCCTTATACCTTATATTCAAACATCCAGCCCAATCCTACGATCGAAAACGTCCAGACCGGCGTCAAAGCCTTTGCGGAATCACAGGCGGACTGCATCGTCGCCATCGGCGGCGGCTCATCGATGGACACTTCCAAAGCCATCGGCATCATCAACACCAACCCGGAATTCGCCGATGTGAGATCCCTGGAAGGCGTCGCAGCCACCAAAAATCCATGTACGCCGATCCTGGCAGTCCCGACCACAGCCGGAACAGCCGCCGAAGTCACGATCAACTACGTCATCACCGATCCGGAGAACAAGAGAAAGTTTGTCTGTGTCGACGTTCATGACATCCCTGTCGTCGCCTTCGTCGATCCGGAAATGATGGCTTCCATGCCTGCCGGCCTGACAGCTGCGACCGGAATGGACGCGCTGACACACGCCATCGAAGGCTACATCACCGGCGGTGCCTGGGAACTCTCCGACATGTTCCACATCAAAGCGATCCAGATGATCGCCAAGAACCTCAGAGGCGCTGTCAGGAACGAAGCGGAAGGCAGGGAAGCCATGGCACTGGCACAGTACATCGCCGGCATGGGCTTCTCCAACGTCGGACTCGGTGTCGACCACTCCATGGCGCACACACTGTCCGCTTACTACAATATGCCGCACGGCAAAGCCTGCGCGACCCTGCTGCCGACCGTCATGGCCTACAACGCTCCGGTGACCGGTGAAAAATACCGTGACATCGCCGCTGCCTTCGATGTGGAAGGCGCCTACACGATGCCACTTGAAGAAGCCAGAGCTGCCGCAGTCGCCGCTGTCAAAAAGCTGGGTGAGGATGTCGGTATCGAGATGTCCTTAAAGAACGTCGTCCCGATGGAAGATGTCGATGCCCTTTCCGCCGATGCACTGAAGGACGCCTGCACACCTGGCAACCCGCGTCCGGTCACAGTCGAAGACATCAAAGAGATGTTCCTGTCTCTGATGAAATAAGATCGGTTCAATCATTCCATAAAAAAAGACCATAACGCCCATTATGGTCTTTTCTTGTCTATTGTTTGCTGGAAAGCAGCTCCTCGATGATCTTTTCGTGATGGTCATTGAGCTGCAGCAGTTCAAACCCTCCATCCCTTATCTGAAACACCGCCGCAAAGCCATGGGAAACGGGATGGCGGTCTTCGCCATATTCCCTCATCCTTCTTCTCAGCAGATCCAGGTCCAGACCGAAGACCAGACTGATCATGTGCATGAAGATCGCTCCATGAGACACGATCAGGACATTGTCCCCATCCTGACTCTCTTCAAAGATGCCCTTGAAACAATCCAGTACCCTTTCCTTGAGCATCTGCCTGTTCTCACCCCCGACATCACTCCAGTCCGCATTGCCGTAACGGCGGAGATTGATCTCATCGGCATGGGCTGAGATCAGAGCGCCTTCATACTCGCCCCAGTTCATCTCCTTCAGTTTCTTCGTGTAATGCAAAGGCACATCTCTTCCCTCCAGGACGATATGCGCTGTATCGACGCAGCGCTCGGAAGTCGATGTATAGGCTCTGGCAAAAGGCACATC
>JAILBD010000182.1 GCA_024681275.1 Erysipelotrichaceae bacterium | reverse complement strand
GATGAAGATCCTGAATTCAGGATGGAAGATGAATTTGTGACAGGAGATGAGATCGAAGTCCTGGCCAAATCCTTTGCTGAGATCTCTCACAGGACCGTCATGTATCTGGATGAAGTCAAACGCGTGACGGCGGAAAAGGAGAGGATCTCCACTGAGCTGGAGATGGCCAGAAGGATACAGGAATCGATGATCCCGAGCATCTTCCCGGCTTTCCCGGAAAGGAAAGAATTTGATGTCTATGCCGTCATGGATCCGGCAAAGGAAGTCGGTGGCGACTTCTATGATTTCTTCCTGATCGATCAGGATCATCTTGGCATCGTGATGGCGGACGTTTCCGGAAAAGGCGTTCCGGCCGCTTTGTTCATGATGGCTTCCAAGATCATCGTTCAGAGTTATGCCCAGATGGACAATTCAGCTGCCGAGATCCTGAGAAAGACGAATGAAAGGATCTGTTCCAACAACGAGATGCAGATGTTCGTCACAGTCTGGGTCGGTATCCTGGAGATCTCCACAGGAAAGCTCATCGCATCAAATGCCGGCCATGAGTATCCAGCGATCATGCGGAAGAACGGTGGCTTTGAACTGTTCAAGGATCCGCACGGTTTCGTCATCGGCGGCATGTCCGGTGTGATGTATAAGGATTACGAACTGAACTTGGAGCCGGGAGACAAGGTCTTCCTGTATACCGATGGTGTTCCGGAAGCCACTGATAAGGACAAGAAACTCTTCGGTACCGATCGGATGATCGAAGCTTTGAATGAAGATCCATCGGTCGAACCGGAGAAGATCCTGGGCAATGTCAGAAAAGCGGTCGACGCCTTCGTCAAAGATGAGGAACAGTTCGATGATCTGACGATGCTCTGTCTGGAGTACAAAGGAAAGAAGTAAAAGATAGAAAGCGATCGCTGATAAGGCGATCGCTTTGTATTTATCATGATATCTTGTTTATTCGGTTTCCTTGAAGAGGATGTCGGGATAGGTCCCGTTATCTTTTAAGGCCTGGATCCTGGCGACAACAGTCGGTTTGTCTTCCTTGTAGGTGACACCGAACCAGGAGTCATCAGATGTCAGGACTTTGACTTTGCATTCATTGTTGTCGACCATCATACCGACGTGGTTTGGAAGCAAAGCTTCATACTTGAGCGGGTTGTTGATGACACCGATCGGCAGTTCGTATGTGAAGATGTTCTGCAGTTTGCCGATGACGGAAGGATTGAAGCCCCAGAAGTTCATAGAGACCGGTGTTCCCAGTTCCAAAGGTCTGTATTCGCCGTTTTCTTCGTAGAGGACACCATCATGCGCATCGTTCCATTTGATGTTCATGACTTCCTTGATGCTGGTGAGATAGCCTTCTTCGTTCTTCTGGCAGACGCCTCTGGTGACCGTTCCGTTATCGCTCAGCGTGTTTTCGACTTTGTAGCCGACCATGCAGTAGGTCTCATCACCGATGCCGTTGTGGAAGAATTCCATGACTTTTGCGAATGCGTCTTTGCCATAGAAATCGTCAGCGTTGCAGACGATGAACGGGTCATCTTTCAGGATGTTGCGGCATGACAGCAGAGCGTGCGTCGTGCCCCAAGGCTTGACTCTTTCTAAAGGGATCGTGACATCGTCAGGGATGTCGTGGATGTCCTGAAATGCGTATTCAACTTCGATATATGGCCTGATCTTCTTGATGAGAGATTCTTCGAATGCTTCCTGATGTTCCTTTTTGATGATCAGGACAACTTTCTTGAATCCGGCTCTGATGGCATCGAAAATGGTGAATTCAATGATCGGTTCATTGTGATTTCCCACTCCGTCGATCTGCTTCAGTCCGCCGTATCTTGAGCCCATTCCGGCAGCCAAAATAACAAGAGTTTCTTTCATTGTAAATCCTCCTACTTACCCATTTATTATATAATGAATTTGAAAATATAAGGAGCACAATAATATGGAAAAATATGTCTTAGCGATCGACCAGGGAACGACCAGTACCAGAGCGATCATCTTTGATTCCAAGCAGCAGGTCGTCAAAGTCGCCCAGAAGGAGATCACCAATTTCTTCCCGCATCCGGGCTGGGTCGAACAGGATGCCAATGAGATCTGGCTGTCCACTCTGGCCGTCATGGCGCAGATCTTTGAGGGCGGACAGATCAGACCGGATCAGGTCATTGCCATCGGTATCTCCAATCAGCGTGAGACGACGGTCGTCTGGGATGCCAAGACCGGTCTGCCGGTATATCATGCCATCGTATGGCAGTCCCGTCAGACGGCCGAGATCGTCGAAAAACTGAAGGAAGAGGGCAAGGAGCCTTTCATCAAAGAGAAGACTGGCCTGGTCCTGGACCCGTATTTCTCAGCTTCCAAGATCAAATGGATCCGCGATCATGTGCCGGGTGCCAAAGAAAATGAAGACCTCCTCTTCGGAACGATCGATACCTTCCTGCTGTGGAAGTTCACCTGCGGTCAGGTCCATGCGACGGATGTGACCAATGCATCCAGGACACTTCTATTCAACATCCATACACTGAACTGGGATCAGCAGCTGCTGGATCTCTTTGAGATCCCGGCTTCCATGCTTCCGGAGATCAAGGACACTTCCGGTTTCTTCGGATACATCGATCCCCGTCACTTCTTCAATCATACCTGTCCGATCACAGCCCTTGTCGGTGACCAGCAGGCGGCGCTCTTTGGTGAGTCCTGTTTCGAGAGATCCAGCGTCAAGAACACCTATGGCACCGGCGGATTCATCCTGGTCAACACCGGCAATGAGGCGATCATCTCCAAATACGGCTTGCTTTCGACGGTCGCCTGGAA
>JAILBD010000174.1 GCA_024681275.1 Erysipelotrichaceae bacterium | reverse complement strand
GAAGCAATGTATACTCTCGTACTCTGAATGATCATGTTATTATCTCCCTTACATTAATGATAGCACAACAAAAACTGTGTATAATGAAATAGAAGAGGTAAGCAACAATGCCAAACGGAAGGATCATCAAAGCTAGAGATCTTGCTGGAATATTCATCTATCAGGATCCGAAACACGGCACGATATTCTACGATATCATCAGCCGCAAAGGTTATATACTGACTTCGTCAGATGTGCGGACATACACTTTCTATACCATGACGTTCCCGCTCTGCATCCTTCTGGCCTTCGGTACGATGTCGCTCTTCTCACTCAGCTACATCAGCGGCTTCATCATCTTTGCGGCCTTCTATCTGCTGGCAGCGCTGGCCTTCAGGTTCCTGTTCTTCTACAAGCTGCCGGTCGCAAACAATTTCCGGCCGGTCAAGAAGGAAAGCGTCTTCCTCTATCTGGCCAGAGGCTATTCTTCAACAAGACTCATCATCCTGATCTGTCTGCTTGCTGCTTTAGCCATCCTGATGCCTGTCTATGCCCGCATGGAACACTATGAAGGTGTCAACCTCTACAGCTCCTACATCATGGGAGGCGGTGCAGCCATCGCCGCCATTGCCGTCATCATATCCCTGATCCTGAAACTCAAAAACAACTACTGAAAAGATATTCGATCCGGATATCTTTTTTTTACCACAATAAAAGCCTTGTTTCCAAAACGGGGATCCAAGGCTTTTTTCATATCCAGTATTATTCTTTCAGTGAGCCTAGGGCTACGATCTCTCCGGACTTGCGGTCGAAGAGGATCGCATTTTTGCCTTTGAAACCGACTTTGACCTTGTCGCCGATCTTATAGACGACACCGCCGAACATGACGCCTGTCAGCAGATAGTTGCCGACAGCGATCCTGACGGTGGTCTCCATGCCGGTAGGCATTGATGAATAGACTTCGCCTTCGAACTTCATCGAATCAGAGATCTCGATGAATTCAGGTCTGACACCGATCACATAATCGTTATTGGTGTAGACAGCCTCATCGCCATAGTCCTCCGGTTCATTGATCAGAGCGACATGGTACTTGAAATTGGACTCCTTGTTGCCTCTTTCAACGTAGCCCTTTTCAGAAGCCTTCCTGCTGAGCTCTTCGGCTTTCGCCTCTTCTCTGGCTTTCAGACCGGCACGCCACTCTTTGATATCCATCGGCTTGTTCGGAACGAAAGTCAGCTTCTTGTCACCGAAGACCTCAAACTCGAATTTGCCATCTTCCTGCTTGCCATGGGCATCGATGAAGTTGATCGCCGGATTGCCGACGAAGTCAGCGACGAAGAGGTTCTTTGGCATGTTGTAGACATCCAGCGGCGCATCATACTGCTGCAGATCGCCATTGTCGATCAGACAGATCCTGGTAGCCAGTGTCATGGCTTCCATCTGGTCATGGGTGACATAGACGAATGTCGATCCTGTATCCAGATGCAGACGCTGCAGCTCGGATCTCATCTCCAGACGCAGTTTGGCATCCAGGTTGGACAGCGGCTCATCCATGAAGAGGACGGTCGGTTCCGGAGCAAGCGTTCTTGCGATGGCGACACGCTGCTGCTGACCACCGGACAGTTCTGCCGGATATCTGTCCATGAACATGCCGATGTTCGTGATCCTGGCAACTCTTCTGACAGAAAGATCGATCTCTTCCTTCGTGAGCTTTCTGACCTCTTTGACGACCTCGCCGTCTTTCATATTGACGAAATCATCATTCAGTGTATAACCCTTCTTTGCCGCTTCGCTCTTCGCATTCTCGATCACCTTGTTGAGTTCTTCGACATGTTTTTCCGCTTCCGCTTTGACATCATCCGCTTTATGCAGGTTGTAGCCCAGAAGTTTCTTGGCTGTGTACTGTGAGATCTCGTAGGCATCGATCAGTTTGATCATCGCCTTGTTCTCATCCAGCTTGCCCTTCTTGTCGTAACACTCGTTGATCGTCTTTGCGACATCCTTAGGCCTCTTCAGAGCCTTCAGAAGCTGGGAAGCTGTTCTGGCCTCAAAACTGATGACCGGCAGAGCTTCCTTGACATTCGTCAGGCCGAAAGAGATGTTGTCATAGACCGTCATGTTCGGCCACAGAGCGTAGTTCTGGAAAAGGAATCCGACCTTACGCTTGTTGGCAGGGATGTTGATGCCCTCTTCGGAATCGAAGACGACACGGTCGCCGATCGTGATCTTGCCGGTCGTCGGCGTCTCAAGACCGGCGATCATCCTTAAAGTCGTCGTCTTGCCGCAGCCTGAAGGACCCAGCAAGGTAACGAAAGCATTGTCCTCGATGACCAGGTTGAGATCATCGACGGCATAGAATTTATCGTAACGTTTTGTTACATGTTCCAATACGATTTTTGGCATTTGATTATCCTCCAATTCCTTCATCAAGGCTTGCACCGGTGATCTTGTTCACCGCAAAGTTAGAGATCAGGATCGTCACGATCAGGATCAGGTTGATACCGCTTGAGAAAGCGTACAAGCCCATCTCGTCAAAGTAATCCAGTGTCGTGGACAGGATGAATCCCTGCACACACAGCAGCATGAACAGTGACAGTTCTCTCAGACAGGTCATGAACGGCAATAAGAAGCCGGACACGATCGAAGACTTCTGGATCGGGATGATGATCCTGGTCATGCGCTTGATCCAAGGGATGTCCTGGATGATCGCCGACTCTTCGATCTCATTTGACAGCTGCAGCATCGAGTTCAGTGAGCTGCGCGAAGCAAACGGGATGTACTTGACCGTACCTACGATGATCAGAGCCAGGTAGGTATTGAAGAGATTGACCTTTCCTGAAGAGAACAGGATGAAGTAAGCAGCGCCGACTGCCACAGAAGGCATCAGGTAAGGCAGGAAAGCCATCGAGTTGACATAGCTTGCCAGCTTGCCCCTTCTGTTCTTGGAGACGGCATAACCGATCAGCGTACCGACGACACCGGCCGTCAGACAGCAGATGATGGAGACAAGGATCGTCCCCCTGAAGGCATGCCAGATCGTCTTGTTGTGCAGGATACCCATCTGGCCATACATGCCGTTCTCGGTGACGTTCTCATTGGTCACCCACCACTTGCTCGTCAGGTTGTTCGTATTTCCTGTATACAGGAAGGAATAGTCGCCCGGGTTCGGAAGGAAGGTCTCAAAGGCAAAGGAGATGATCGGATAGATCGACGTGAAGAACGTGATGATCACGAAGACGACGGCGATGATATAGCGGCCGCTCTTGCCCAGATTGACCTTGGTGATCTGACCGGATTTGCCGGTGACAGTCGTATAGGATTTGCGCGAATGCAGGGAACGCTGGTTGAGATACATGATCGCCACGCCAAACAGCATCATGATGATGCCGATGATCGAAGCCTCACCGGTGTACTTGTCATTCATCGAGACATATTTGGTAGCCAGCGTCGTCAGACCAAGATAGTGCGGGACCGGATAGGAACCGATCGTGGAACCCGCGACCAGCAGGATCGTGGAAAGGATGGCCGGCTTGACCATCGGGATCGTCACTCTGGTAAAGATCTTCCAGCGCGGCGTATCCAGGATCGTCGCAGCCTCCTCCAGGTTGGCATCCATGTTCTTGAAGATGCCGCCGATCAGGATGTAGGCAAACGGCGCATAGTGCATGCCCAGGACGATGATGCAAGGGAAGAGACCCACACACCACCATGCAGGCATGCGGATATTGAACAGGGAAGCCAGCAGTCCGTTGGAAGTACCTGTCACCTGATTGGAGTTGAACAGGTTCTGCCAGACGACAGCCAGAGTCCACTGCGGCATGATGTACGGGAAGATAAAGATCGAACTCAAATACTTCTTGAACGCCATGTTGGTCCTGGTGATCAGATATGCGAAGATGCCACCAAAGAGGATGGCGAAGGTGCAGGAACCCAAAGCCAGGATCGTGGTGTTCAGCAGCGGTGTCCACAGATTCGTCTTTGCCAGACGGCTCGTGAACAGATCTGTGTAGTTCACGATCGTGAAACCGGAAGCTTTGCCCGAAAGATACTGGTCGATCGTGCCCGGATGGATCTGGAAGGTATCGCGGATGATGGCGACGATCGGAGCGATCGTCGTGAAAGTGACCAGGATACCTGTCAGGATCAGGATGACGTTCTGCGGTTTATTGAGATAAGTCTTTATGCTGTTAAGTCTGATTCTCATTGATTTTGACATAAATTACCTCTCTTAGAAGGAAAGTGCCTTCGCAGGATCACAAAGGCACTAACGTTTAACACTCAATAACGGATCGTTCTCTTTATTCCGGAGTATACTTGTCCAGCATCTCGATCCAGGAACCGACTGTGAATGCGACAGAAGCGCAGTATGCAGGATCCTCGACGACGAGCTTGCCATCGTTTACCCACCAGTCATATCCCTTATCCATCGTCGTCTCGCAAGCGACCTTAGCAGATTCACCCTTTGAGTGGTGGAACTTCTCTTCAGTGCCCTGTGCGACGACCGGGTTGGAAGAATAACCGCCTAAGTCCTTGCCCCAGGCAGAGAAACCATCAACAGTCTCAGTCATGTAAGCGATGAACGCACATGCAGTCCAAGGTAACGGTGAGTTGTCTGTGACAAAGAGGTAGTGGCAATATGCGTAACCGCCAATGCCCTCATAACCCGGCTGATAAGCAGCGACCTTGATGTTGTTTACGGAAACAGTGTCTGTCTCTTCAACGGAACGGACCTTTGAATAGACCAGGAGACCGAATTTATCAACTGCGGAAGCATCGACCAGCGTGTTGCAGATCGGGCCATCATCGGTGACAGCGTTGTAGCTGTTGACCCAGAGCTTGATCCAAGCCAGAGCGTACTTGCCGTTCTCGCCCAGACCCAATTCCTCAGCGTCCTTAGCCATTGCATCGACAGTCGGCTGGAAGTAAGCCTGTTCGTTGGCAGGGAGCTTGTCATATGCATCCTTCAGATAAGCCGCATACTCGTCCTTTGTCAGCATGTACAGGAAGTTCTTGCCGACGATCTCGGAATCGATATCCATGAACAGACCATGTTCGCCTTCAGCTACGAAATCCCAGCAGTTGTCATAAGTCTTGTCCGGATTGACACAGTTGAATTCGAAGATCTTGTTCAGAGTCTGCAGAGGCAGATATCCCTGATATTCTTCAGCAGTCGTGCCATTTGCTTCAGCCCACTCTTTCGGGATGAATGTATCAAGAACACCGGTCTGGACCATC
>JAILBD010000169.1 GCA_024681275.1 Erysipelotrichaceae bacterium | reverse complement strand
TCTGCTTCAACATCGAAGACAGGAACACAAAAAACACTAGTCAACACCAGCACTAGTGAAAGCACCAAGGTAAACAGTTTTTTCATATGAGATCCCTTTCAAATCCTTTATTGATTTATCTGATTTCATTATATCTTATATAAAGTTTACAAAAATGGTTTTTTTGCTCATATAAACGGCAAAAACAACAAAACAGATCCCCATTTTTCAAATCAACTGCACTGCTATGCTGAAAGTAGACACTCCCTGATTATTTACAGACATTCTGTTCTATGATTTAGACAAGGAGTGAAGAAAGTGAAACTGAAGAGAGAAGAAAGGATACAGGTCGGTAAGAAGATCTATGAAAAGCAGATCTCTATAGCAGATGCCATGAAGCAGTACGATGCCTCCCGTTCCTGTATCGAAGGATGGCAGACACTGTATAAGCGCTCTGCCGGCATCGTTCCGGGATGGATGGAGGACAAAAATTCGTCACATTATGACGATCTTTCAAAAGATGAGCTCCTGGAAGAGCTCATGAAGAAGGATATCGAGATTGAACGGTTAAAAAAAGGTTACTCAGTGAAAGGAGCTGGTGCGCAAAAGGAATACGTTACTATCAGCGATGCGAATACGAAATAATATACTCTCTGTCCGGCAGATATCCGGTAAAAAGACTGTGCAGGTCGATGTCGGTCAACCGCTCCGGCTTCTACAGGTGGAAGAGAAGGATCGAAAGTCCAAGCGAGAGACAGATACAAAGAGAAAGTGATGTCAGGCTCTTTCTGGAATATCACAGCAGGTACCCAAGCCACGGTTACCGCTGGCTCAACGCCAAGATCAGGCTGGATACAGGGACTGTCTATTCCGGCAATTATGCCTATAAGTGCTGCAGATACGCAGGCATAAAGGCAAAAGCAAGACATGCGCGCTATAAAAAGCCGAAGGATGCCTCCAGGATCTTCCCGAATCTCCTGCTGGAAAGTATCACGCCGGATGAACCGTACAAGGCGATCGTCTCCGGCATGACAGCCTTCAAGGTAAAAGGGATCTATTACGAGATCACCTTCTATATGGATCTGTTCAACAACGAGATCGTGGCTTATGGACTCTCTTCCAGAAGAGGAGACAGGCAATCATACTATGACGGTCTGAAAGATCTCATAGAAAAGAAAAAGGAATATAAGGATCTTGAAACGATTCTCCATACCGATCAGGGATCCGTCTATTCCTCAAAAGATTACAACGACCTTTTGCCTCTTCATCATATCATACATTCGATGTCCAAAGCTGGGGCGCCGACCGACAACGCTGCAATGGAGTCGATCAACGGCTGGGCAAAGGAAGAACTGTTCACAGACTTCCATATCAAAGAATGCGATGATGTGGGAGCGTATATACCGGTATATATCCGCTATTTCAACGAAGAAAGACCGGCATATTCCCTGAAATACCTGACTCCCAAGCAATACAGAGAGCAGCATTATCCGGAAAAAGATGATGACAAAAAGGAAATGAGCGAGTAAGAGCCTAAAAACAGTGTCTACTTTTGGTTGACTAGTGCACGGTCTTTTTTCATCGGCTCTTTTGGCTGATCAAAAACCTCTCAAAAACAGGTAGCTTTTGACATGTTTGCGAAATATCATCTATATTTGAATTATGGGGATCTGTTTCAAAGAGACACCGGAACTTTTCGGCATGCTCCATATTTCTGCCCTTCTTGTGATCATCCTCTTTAATTGCGGCCTTTGTTTTCTCCTGAAAGACAGAAAAGAAGCCCAATTGATCAGGATCCTGCATCGCACCGGACTTTTTATGATGCTTGCCGAAGTCTTCAAACAGTGGTTCTGCTATGTCCACGTCTTCGATAAGACAGTGAATCTGTGGTTTTTCCCATGGCAGCTCTGTTCGATGGCCATGTATTGCGCCTTTGCGGTCAGATATCTGCCAGAAAGGCGTCAGAACAGCTTCCTGGTCTTCCTGGCCAGCTTTTCTCTTTTTACTGACGTCATAGCCCTGATCCTGCCTTATGACATGCTCAGGGACCAGATCGTCCTCTTTGTTCATTCTTTTGCCTACCACGGTCTGATCATCAGTTGCGCGATAATCTCTTTGTTCGTACTCAAAAAAAGACAGGACATCAGATTCCTGCCTTCCATATATCTTTTTCTATCCATGGCTCTCATAGCCTTTATCATCAATATCGTCAGTCATGCGATATTGCATGATATCTACAGGGAGCCGAACATGTTCTACATCACATTATCCTATCCGACGACACAACCCGTTTTCCATGAGATCGCCCTTCGTTTTTCCATCCCAGTAGAGATCTTCTCATATCTTTCTTTCATCATCCTTTTCAGCGGACTTCTGTTTTGGATCGAAAAGCGCTTTTTTCTAGGATCCTGAGATCCACATGATTCCTGTGGAGATCAGCAGGATGACGATGATCAGCGCGATCGTCCAGATGAAAGTGGCCTTAGCGCCATTTCTTTTTATCATCAAGAAATCGTAAGGTCCCTCGATCTTGCCGATCAGATTCAGAAAGATCATCAGGAGACCATAAAACACTGTGATCAAGACCGGGACACGCCACGATCCGCTGTGTCCTTCCCAGAACACATAGGAAACAAGGGACAGCACGGGGATCAGGGTATGGTGATAGAGACACTCTCCCACAAGCATCGTCTCCTTCAGACCGCCCTGGGGCGACAGCACCAGCAAAGAGACCAGGAAAGTCAGGCACAACATGCAGGTACTCAGATATCTCCAGACAGACGCATCCATCCCCAGCACGAAAAGAATCGATGCGATCAGAGACAGAAAGTTGGAGATCTCCGTGTAATAGATGACCATCCACTTGCCCACGTGCCTGTAACTCAGTCTCAATCCGATGAGCTCCAGAAAGATGATGAGAAGATTTGCACAAAAAGCCATATCTTTTTTTAAGCCAGAGCCACATCCAGAGCCATCATCAGTGTGAAACCGAAGGTGAAAAGCAGGACGCCGATGTGCGAATGTTCGCCCTGCGACATCTCCGGGACCAGTTCCTCGACCACCACATACATCATCGCACCAGCCGCAAAGCTCAGGAAATAAGGCATGTACGGAACAAACAGAGAAGATGCGAAGATCGTCAGCAGAGCTCCGATCGGCTCGACGATGCCGGACAAGATGCCCAGACCAAAGGCTGCCAGACGGCTCTTGCCCTCCGCGTGCAGAGGCATGGAAATGATCGCCCCCTCAGGAAAATTCTGTATCGCGATACCTATGGCCAGAGCGAGGGCACCGGAAGCGGAGATCAAAGCCGATCCATTCAGATGACCTGCATAGACCACGCCGACCGCCATCCCCTCCGGGATATTGTGCAGCGTCACGGCCAGGACCATCATCGTCGTCCGGGCAAGCTTTGAGGAAGGACCCTCCGGGTCATCGGAATCCAGATGCAGGTGCGGAATGATGTTGTCCAGGATCAACAGGAAAAGGACTCCGATCCAGAAACCGATAAAAGCCGGCACAAAAGAGAATCTTCCCATTTCCGCACTCTGTTCCAGTGCCGGATCGATGAGGCTCCATATCGAAGCAGCCACCATGACACCGGCCGCAAAACCGCTCAAGGCCTTCTCCACTTTCGAACTCAACGCCTTCTTCATGAAAAAGACGCAGGCAGCACCAAGGCCTGTACCGGCAAACGGGATCAGCAGACCCAGCAAAGTCTCTTTATCCATATCACACCTCCATCCGCTTCCGCATACCTAATTATATGCGTTTTGATTTGAAACGGTCTCCTCAAACGATCACAAGATCCTGAACCATAGTACAATTGAACTATGAAAAAGAACCAGAAAATTGCCTTTCTATCTTTGGGCATCGCCCTTTACGTCGTCCTGTCGGCCTTTGTCATCATCCCGATCGTCAACAGGATCAAGCTTGACCTGGGATACATCGTCTTTGGCATCTACCTCAACACCTTCGGCATAGCGGGGACCGCTGTCGGCGTTCTTGGCTGCATCATCGGTGAACTGCTCAAAGGCGGCTCCCTGCGCATCGCCTGGCCGATCGGACAGGCCTTCATCGGCATCTTCCTGGGTCTCCTGCTGCCAAAAACAAAAAGCACCTGGCTCAAGGTCCTGTACTGCATCATCGCCGTCTTCATCGGCATTGCCGTGATCAAAACGATCATCGAAGTCGCCATGTACCAGTTCCCTTTCAACCTGAAATTCGCCTCCAATTTTGCGGCATTCATCATCGATGCGATCGCACTGATCATCGGCGTCCTGCTCAACAGAAAGATCAGGATCATCAAAGACCGGGCATAGAAAAACCCTTCCGCGGAAGGGTTTTAAACTGCTTTTTTTCTTTTTTACTCTTTGTCCAGAGAACCAGCCTTGGCGACCGTCTTGGAGTAACCGAATAAGAGGATACCGCCTAAAACGACTGCGAAGAGGAAATCGCCCAGACCGGCGACCAAGCCCTGTGTGAAGACAAGGCTGGCATCCTCTTTGTAGATGACGATATCACCGACAGGTGCGACCAGCAGCCAGGCGACCAGGTTGGCGACCAGGTTGGCAAGGACATAAGTCACGATTTCTTTTCTTGCGAAATAGCCATCTTTGACATTGATCCTGTTGGCAAACAGACCAACGATCAGACCGTAAACGGCAGTGGCAAAAGCCCAGCTCCACCAGACACCGCCCCAGGACATATCACAGAGCACGTGACCGATGAAACCTGACAGACAGCCCACGACCGGACCATAGAGGACTGCGAAAACAGCCTGAATGGCATACTGGAACGTGATATTCGTATTCGGAATACCGCTTGGAATGGCAACGAAACGCGCCAGGACAAAGAACAGCGCAGCACCGATACCGGTCGCAACAACTTTTCTTACAGAATCATTTTTCATAACATTCTCCCCCTTTATATCAATCGGAAGACCACCCCTCGATCCTCCTTCATGAACGTTTTTATATTATCACCATCAGTCTCCAGATTCAATAAAACCCAGAAAAGACAGCGTCGCTTCCATGAGTATCTCGTCATCCTCTTTACGGCCATCCCAGAGACCGAAACCATGATCGGCTCCTTCGATCCAAACGATCTTCTTATCCTCGCATTGGTCCAGCGCCTCATAGATCTGACCGGCATTCTCCGGTTCTATGGTCTGATCCTTCAGCCCCTGCACGATCAGGGCTCTGCCGCGAAAACTGTGCAAGGGAGCCAGAGCATCCCTTTCCATAAGGTCATCGACGAGACCCTCCGACATCTGCTCATGTTTCTGCTCAAAGATGTCATAGAAATCGCAGATGCCATCCCTGCAACCCTCCTTCAGTTTGCTGAGATCCTGTTCCAGGAACAGATCATGTTCCCTGAAAGACCTGTTGAGGGCCGCCCAGAAGACCAGCTCACTGAATTCCCTGTGCTTCTCCAGGAACAGGGAGATCAGTCTCCCGCCCATGGAATAACCCAGGAGGATCATCCGCTTCTTTCTGAAGGGACGTTCCTTTTCCATGTATCTGAAACAGGACTCCATATCATCCAGACAGGAAGTCAGTGAATAGGAACTGAAAGCTTCTTCACTCTCTCCGTTTCCTGGGAAATCCATGCCGATCACATTCAGACCGTTCTCATAAGCCTTCTGTGCGATCTTCACATAACGTCCGTCTTCTTTGCGATCCGAACGGAAGCTGTGCGCCATCAGCAGGATCCCCTTGCAATCCTCATTGGCCCATACCGTCGCTGGGATCCTTGTCCCTCTTTCCGAACGGATGAAGAGATCCTTGATCATGAAAGCTTCTTATACAGATGATTGCCCAGCATCTGAACGAGCTGAACGAAGATGATCAGCACGACAGAAC
>JAILBD010000109.1 GCA_024681275.1 Erysipelotrichaceae bacterium | reverse complement strand
CTCTCTTACGATGACCCGTCCAGCGAAGATATGATGTCGATCCTGATCGAAATGAAGACTTATTTCAAGAGATTGGATCCGGAGATCATACTTGATCGTATCGAAGCGATAGATAAGGCTGTAAGGCTCGCAGAAAAAGGGGATACGATCCTGCTGCTAGGTAAAGGAAGCGATCATTTCTTCCTTGACAAGACAGGAAGAGTTCCGTATATCTCTGATGAGGAAGCGGCAAAAAGAGCGATCGCTAAAAAAGTGAAAGAAAATGAGAGAAAGGCGTAAATTCCGCCTTTCTTTTTACTTTTAACTGTGCTAGAATTATTAAGCATTTATGCATACACACACTATGGATTCATCACTCCGTGCTTGAAAAAAAGTTAGTGATGTCGGAAATAGTGGAGGCGTAACGGAAAGAGAGGAAATTTTAAATGCAATTAGTTTCAATGAGAAAGCTTCTGGAAAACGGTGTTCATTTCGGACATCAGACCAGAAGATGGGACCCGAAGTGCAAACCATTCATCTACACAGCAAAGAATGGCATTTACATCATCGACTTAAACAAGACGCAGGAAGCTTTGGATGTCGCTTACAACAAGATGAAATCCATCGCTGAAGAAGGCGGAAAAGTCTTATTCGTCGGTACGAAGAAACAGGCTCAGCAGATCATCCTTGATGAAGCTACCCGTTCAGGAAGCTTCTACATCAACCAGAGATGGCTGGGTGGCACACTGACGAACTTCCGTACGATCCAGAAGAGGATCAAGCGTCTGATCGAGATCGAACAGATGGAAGCTGACGGTACGATCTCAGTCTATCCGAAGAAGGAACAGGTCCTTATTCATAAGGAAGCAGTACGTCTTGAGAACTTCTTAGGCGGCATCAAAGAAATGAAGAAGCTGCCTGATGCAGTCGTTGTCGTCGATCCGAAAGAAGATCACAACGCTGTTTCTGAAGCAAAGAAGCTCGGTATCCCTGTATTCGGCCTGGCTGATACGAACTGTGATCCGGCAACTGTCGATTTTGCGATCCCGGCAAACGATGATGCTATCAAATCCATCAAACTGCTGATGTCTCTGATGGCTGATGCGATCGTTGAGTCTAAGGGCGGTATCCTTCAGGATGCTTTCCAGGAAGGTGAGATCGAAGACGATATCACTATGGAAGATGTCATCATCAATGTTGAGAAGCATGCTGAGGAGCAGGAGAAGAGAAGAAAAGCCAGAAACGAAGAAAGAAACAACCGTTATGGCAACAGAGGTCCGAGAAGATACAACTCTGAAAAGAGATATATCAACAAGAAGGAAGAAAATCCTGCTGAAGTAAAGGAAGAAGCTAAAGAAGAAGTTAAGGAAGAAGTCAGAGAAGCTGTTCAGGAAACAGTTGCAGAAGTCAAGGAGGTCGCTGAATAATGGCTATTACTGCTGCTCAAGTTAAAGAGTTAAGAGACAAGACCGGTGCTGGCATGCTTGATTGCAAGAATGCCCTCACAGCATCTGACGGCGATATCGACAAGGCTATCGACTGGCTGAGAGAAAAGGGTATCGCGAAATCGATCAAAAAGGCTTCCCGCATTGCTGCTGAAGGTCTGGCAAAGATCGTCATCGACGGCAACAGAGCCTGCATGGTCGAAGTCAATACCGAGACAGACTTCGTCACGAAGAACGCTCAGTTCCTTGAACTGCTGGATACAGCTGCCAAGACTATCCTTGCTGCTGCACCTGCTGACAATGAGGCCGCTTTGGCTTTACCGGTCAACGGCGCCACATTGAATGATGAATTCGTCAATGCAACTGCTACGATCGGCGAAAAGATCGTCTTAAGAAGATTCGTCGTTGTCGAAAAGGCTGATGATGAGATCTTTGGCGACTACACCCACATGGGCGGTTCCAAGACTGCTTTAGTCATCTTAAAGGGTGGCGATGCCGAATTGGCTCATTTCATGGCTATGCAGGTCGCTTCCATGACTCCGACTTATGTCAGCGCGGCAGACATGCCTGCTGATGTCGTCGAACATGAAAGAAAAGTCCAGACTGAGATCGTCAAAAACGATGAGAAGTTTGCCGGCAAACCGGAGAATGTCATCAATGGCGCGATCGAAGGCAAAGTCTCCAAGTCTTTGAAAGAGATGTGCCTGGTCGATCAGGAATACTTCATGGATACTGCCAAGAAGGTCTCTGCAGTTCTCAAGGAGAACAATGCTGAAGTCAAGTGCTTTGTAAGATACACTGTCGGCGAAGGCATCGAGAAGAGAGAAGAAAACTTTGCGGAAGAAGTCGCAAAGCAGATGAACATTTAATTATTCATTCTCAAATATAGGTCGGATGCAAATCCGGCCTTTATTATGCTTTTGAATCTGTTAAAATAGAAAAAGAGGTAATTTTTATGTATAAAAGGATCTTATTGAAGTTATCTGGTGAGGCCCTGTCGGCACCAGATTTCCCTTTTTCCACAGATGTTCTGGAAAAAATCGCTTTACAGGTCAAAGAGATCAGAGAGATGGGCGTTGATGTCGGCATCGTCATAGGTGGTGGCAACATCTGCAGAGGCAGGATCTTTGAGAAACTGGGTTTTGACAGAGTGAAGGCGGATTATGCCGGCATGCTGGCGACAGTCATCAATGCAGTCATGTTTTCAGCTGAATTGAATAAAGTCGGTGTCGATTCTGTTGCGATGAGTGCCATCAAAGCGCAGAACGTCATGGATTTTGATGTCGAAGAAGCGAATCGTCTGATGAATGAAGGCAAAGTCCTGGTCTTTGGCGGTGGATATGGCTTGCCATACTATTCCACTGATACCGGTAGCGCACAGAGAGCGCTCGATATCCATGCTGATGTCATCATGATGGCAAAGATGGGTGTCGATGGCGTATACGACAGTGACCCCGATGACAACCCGGATGCAAAGCGTTTCGACGAGCTGACCTTTAATGATATACTTACATTAGATTTGAAAGTCATAGACGCTTCCGCTGCACAGCTTTGCAACGATGGCAAGGTCGAAGCGTTCGTCTTCAACATGGAAGAAGAAGGCAACATCGTAAAGGCGGTAAAAGGGGAAGCTGTAGGAACCAGGATCAGGTTCTAAAGGAGTACTGTTATGGATGATTTATTTTTAGAAATGGCTGAAGAAGGCATGGAAAACGCGATCAAGGCGTTTGAGAACGCTTTGGTCAAAGTCAGGACCGGCAGAGCGAATCCGACGATGCTGGATGGCATCAGAGTCGATTATTATGGATCTCCGACACCACTCAATCAGATCGCTTCTATTTCGATCCAGGAAGGCAAGACTCTCGTCATCAAACCATTTGACCGCAATTCTGTCAAAGATATCGAAAGAGCGATCAATACTTCAGATCTCGGATTGCCTGTACAGAACAATGGCGATGTTTTACGTATCACTGTTCCTGCTTTGACAGAAGAGACCAGAAAGGGCTTCTGCAAGGACGTCGATAAGATGGCTGAGGAAGCCAAGGTCCATGTCAGGAACGTCAGAAGAGAAGTCAACGAAGAGATCAAGAAAGACAAGACGATCCCGGAGGATTTCTCAAAATCCTATCTTGAGGATGTTCAGAAGGCCACTGATAAAGCGGTCGCGAAGATCGAAGAACTGGCTAAAGCAAAACAAAAAGAGATAATGACGATCTAATGAATAATCTTGAGCACCTGGCGATCATCATGGATGGCAATGGACGCTGGGCGAAACGCAACAGACTGCCGCGTACTGCCGGACACTACAAGGGTGTCGAAGTGCTGCGCAATATCACGATCTACGCAAACAAGTTAGGTATCAAATGCCTGACTGTTTATGCGTTCTCGACTGAAAACTGGAAGAGATCTTTTGAAGAAGTGAGCTATATCATGTCGCTTCCGAAGATCTTTTTTAGTTCCTACATCAAAGAACTGATGGATAACAATGTCAGGATCATGATCATCGGCGACAGGGAAAAGATCCCCGCTGAAACGATGAAAGTCATCGATGAAGCCATCGAAACGACGAAAAACAATACTGGACTGATCCTGAACTTCGCTTTCAATTACGGCGCAAGAGACGAGATCGTGAAAGCTGCCAGACAGTTTGCGAAGGACTATAAAGAGGGGGTCGTACAAGATATCGATGAGAAGACTTTTGCATCTTATCTCTATACAAGAGACCTGCCTGAAGTGGATCTTCTGATCCGCACAGGATCGGAAATGCGCCTTTCCAATTTCCTTCTTTATCAGATCGCTTATTCAGAGTTCGTGGTGATCGATACCTTGTGGCCGGATTTTGACAATGATACACTGGACCGCTGCATCGCCGAGTATCAGAGCAGGAAACGCAATTTTGGAGGACGGGATGAAACAAAGAGTGATTAGCGGTTTCTTTGTCGCTGTTGTGACGATACTGTCAGCCTACTTTGGCGGTATCCTTCTCAAAGCGGTATTGAGCTTTGTCGGGATCTGGGGATCCTACGAATTCATAAAGATCAGAAAAGAGAAGTTCAACTGGATCCTCTATCTGATCATGGCCATCAGTGTCATGGGCATCTATCTTTTCCATGATCTGGCGATCGTGATCACACTTCTTGAGATCATCGTTTTGATGAGTATCGCTGTATTTGATGAAAAAGAGACTTTTGATGATGCTTCGACGACGTTTCTGATGTCCATCATGCTTGGATATGCTTTGTATTTCATGTCCTATGTTCAGGCGATGAACAAGTGGATGTTCGGCTATGTCCTGATCGCTGTCATGCTGACGGATACCTTCGCATATTTCGTAGGTGTCAAGTTTGGGAAACATAAGCTGAATTCCCGCGTCTCACCAAAGAAGACGATCGAGGGCAGTTTGGGAGGATGGTTCTTTGGCGGACTGGTCTCGTTTATCTGGGCATATCTCTTCCATTTCTTCGGAATGAGTCCGATGATCTTTGTACTGGCTTCCATATTTCTGCCGCTCGTTGCCGAGATCGGCGATCTGGTCTTCTCTTTGATCAAACGTCATTACGGGGTGAAGGATTTCTCGAATCTGATCCCGGGTCATGGCGGCATCCTGGATAGACTGGATTCCAATATTTTTTGTATAATACTTTTCGGAGCATTGATTATTTTATTTGGATGAAAAGATTAATATTGATGGGCGCTTCCGGCTCGATCGGAACGCAAAGTATCGACGTCATCAAAGAGCATCCGGATGAGCTGCAGCTCGTCGGAGTGAGCGTCGGCAAAAATGTAGATTATCTGATAAAACTCCTGAGTGAATTCGATATCAGGTACGCTTATACGATCGATGAAGATCCTTCACTGGCTGACCGTTACCCGAAGACCAGGTTCTTTTATGGTGAAAAAGGTCTTGAACAGATGGCCAGATTGCAGGATTACGACATGCTGGTGAATGCGCTTGTCGGTTTCGTCGGTTTCAAACCCACCCTTGAAGCGATCAAGAATCGCAAGGATATCGCTCTGGCAAACAAGGAAACTCTTGTGGCCGGGGGAAGGATCATCAATCAGGCTTTAGAAGAATACGGTGTGAATCTCTATCCCATCGATTCTGAACATGTTGCCATCTGGCAGTGCATGCAAGGCCACAAGAAATCTGATATCAGACGTCTGATCATCACTGCTTCAGGAGGTGCCTTCAGAGATCTGAACCGCGATCAGCTGCTGGACGCTTCTCTGTCGCAGGCACTCAATCATCCTGTATGGAACATGGGTGCGAAGATCACGATCGATTCTGCTTCAATGATGAATAAAGGTTTTGAAGTCATAGAAGCACATTATCTTTTTGATCTGCCATATGACAAGATCGATGTCATCCTGCACAAGGAAGCGACTGTTCATTCGATGGTCGAATACGAGGATGGCTCGATCATTGCGCAACTGGGCTGCCCAGACATGCATCTCATGATCAAGTACGCTCTGCTCTATCCGAATCATGAATGGGATCGTACCAGCAACTACCTGGATTTTGACAAGATCAATTCCTTGAATTTCATGAAGATGGACTATTCCAGATATCCTCTGGTGAAACTAGCCAAACAGGTCGGCTCCTTTGAAGGGAACTTCGGCGCGATACTGATCGGTGCCAATGATGAGGCTGTCGCTTTGTTCCTGAAGGAAAGGATCCGTTTCATCGATATCGAATCCTATATCTTCAAAACTCTGAAAGCTGCGCATTTCATCAAGGAACCAACGGCGGATCAGATCATCGAATCACACCGCTGGGCAAGGGAATATGTTGATAAACTTTGGGCAAACTCCTAATTTAGGAGTTTTTCTTTTATCGGTGCTATAATTTTAGAGATGACGTTTTTAAGAAATATACTATCCTATATCGTATTGCTCGGTGTGATCGTCACCCTGCATGAACTTGGCCACCTGTTGGCCGCTAAAGCTTTCGGTGTTTACTGCAAGGAGTTTTCATTCGGTTTTGGTCCCAAGATCCTTTCTCATAAGGGAAAGGAGACTGAATACTGTCTGAGGGCCATTCCTTTAGGCGGTTTTGTCGCCATGGCCGGTGACACAGATAATGATCTGGAGACGAAAGTCGATGTCGAAGGCCTTCCGGAAGAGCGAACTCTGACCGGCATTGCCAAATGGAAACGCGTGATCATCATGCTGGGAGGTATCACAATGAACTTCCTGCTGGCGATCGTGATCTATTCACTCCTCATCCTACACAGCGGTTACTATGCAGAAAGCACGAAACCGGCGATCAATTATGTTCAGGAAGGATCACCTGCTGAAGAGGCAGGACTTGCTTCCGGAGATATCATAACTAAGGTCGGATTTGACAACGGACTTTATTTACATCCGGATACCTATCTTGAGATGCTGAATTTTCTGGATACTTATGATGGAAACGGCCCGTGGATCATTTCTGTATCCAGGGACGGCAAAGAAGAGACTTTTGATGTCTATCCGGAATTCATCGAGGATCAGCAACGCTATATGATCGGCATCGGATTCTCCGATCAGGCAGTCTCGACTGTCAAGGTGAATATACTCAACTGCTGGAAATATGGCTTTGAGTTTGCGATGTTCATACTGAAGATGACATTCGCATCGCTGATGTCTCTGTTCCAGGGCAAGAATCTCGATTCTCTGTCCGGACCGATCGGTATCTATTCCACCGTTTCTGAATCTGTGGAACTTGGTTTTGACTACTATATTCAGCTGATGGCTATGATCTCGATCAATGTAGGTCTGATCAACGCTTTGCCGCTTCCTATTTTTGATGGGGGAAGAGTATTGATCCTGCTGATCGAAACGATCATCAGAAGGCCGTTGTCGGAAAGGGCACAGAATGCCGTGATGATGGCTTCCATGGCTGTTCTTCTGCTGCTGTTCATGCTGGTGATGTACAATGATGTATCCAGACTGATAGGAGGATGATGATGAAGATTCTTGTTACTGGCGGTACCGGTTATATCGGTTCTCATACCTGTGTCGAGCTCATTGAAGCCGGGCACGAGGTCATTATCGTTGATAATCTTTATAATTCTTCGATCGATGTACTGGATAAGATCGAAGAGATCTGTTCTGTGCGTCCGGTTTTTTATCAGGTAGATATCATGGATAAGGAAGGCTTGGAAAAAGTCTTTGCAGAGAACGATTTTGAAGAAGTCATCCATTTTGCCGGATACAAGGCTGTCGGTGAATCTGTTGCGATCCCTCTGACCTATTATGAAAACAACATAGCCGGTTCGATCAACCTCTATCAGCTGATGAAGAAATATGAGGTGAGGAATCTTGTCTTTTCTTCTTCGGCAACGGTCTATGGGGATGACTTTGATGTCCCGTTCAAAGAAGAATATGGACTGGGAACGACGACCAACCCTTATGGCACGACTAAGAAGATGAATGAGATGATCATTACCGACATGAATATCGCTGACAGTGAGAATTCCGCTGTCCTTTTGAGGTATTTCAATCCGATCGGTGCACATTCATCCGGATTGATCGGTGAGATCCCGAATGGTATTCCAAACAATCTGGTCCCATATATCGCTCAGGTTGCCAGCGGACAAAGAGATTTCCTCAGGGTATGGGGAAATGACTATGATACGGTCGATGGAACAGGCGTCAGGGATTACATCCATGTCGTCGATCTGGCTAAAGCTCATGTCAAGGCGATCGAGTATGCCTCCAAGCACAAGGGAACGGAAGTCATCAATATCGGAACAGGAAGAGGATACTCTGTCCTTGAAGTCCTTCATGCGTATGAAAAGGCCTGTGGGCATGAGATCCCTTATAGGATCATGGAGAGAAGACCGGGTGACATCGCTGTCTGCTATGCAGATACCAGAAAGGCCGAGGAGCTTCTCGATTTCAAAGCTGTCTATGATATCGATCAGATGTGTGAGGATTCCTATCGTTTCACATGCAATCTGAAAAAAGATAGATAAATTTATATATAAATAAATAGATAAATAATAATTAATATAATATAACTAATAAATCAATAAATTTATTGACGAATTTATTGATTTTTTTATATAATCTAGGTATGGCAGGAAAATCAAGTGTCGGAGCAATGTTGAACTCATTGGTCCCTATATCACAGTTGAATCAAGGAAAGGCGGCAAAGATAATCTCATCGCTTGGCCCGGACGACATCAAGATCATCGTCAAGAACAATGAACCGATGGCAGCCATCATTCCCATCTCACGTTTCTCTGAACTCATAGAAGCGGAAGAGATGATGAAGGAGATGAATCATGGCTAGAAGAAGGAAAGTCCGGGCTGACAGAGTGATTATCTTGATCCTGCTTGCTCTACTGGTAACGGGGTTACTGGCTTTTGGCGTTTATAAAGGCGTTTCTTATCTGATGAACAGAGAAACGGATAAACCGGAAGAACAGAACAGTGTCGATCCGCTTCCGGTGGAGACATCATCCAATGTAAAGGTCTCTTTAGTCGATTACCAGGTCTATACAGGTGATTCCGAGAATATCGGTTTTGATTTTATCGTCGCTGAACTTCTTTTTGAGGGGGATGCTCCTATCTCTTTTGATCTGGGCAATTTCCAGACTTCTGAAAAGATCTATCTGAACAACGTGTCCAAGTATCTGAACACGCTGAATGAGAAATCCTATAAGGTCTCAAAACTCGGTATCGTGAATTCCATCGTGTCCGATCAGAGTTCCTATACCTGCAAGATCTTCATTCCTTATACGACCGATTCCTATTCGCTGAGACTTCTGAATTCAGCCGATGCTTCCATGATCGAATTTGATCTGGATGATCATATCAATGATGTTTCGACTCTGAAGTTTGAAACAGAGCAGGAGATCGAAGTAGGGAATACGAACGTGATCGTTTCATCATGTTCTGTTTCTACTTTGATGCTGCATAATGGCATGGAATATCAGGTTCCTGCGACGATGAATGTCTATACTTTCAACATCAATGTCAATGCGGTAGAGGGGAATGTGATGATCACTGACGCGAAATTCGTCAGAGCTTCCACTGAAGAAGTCATTACCTGCATGGATGAGACTTATGAATCTGTGAAGGTGGGCAACTGTCTGGGGAAGAAACTGACCGTCGGTGAAAATGGTGCTTTATTCTTTGAAACTTTTGCCGGAAGCAGTTCCCCTGACTATGATGGTTTCCTGATGCTTATGTTCAATACTGGCAAAGACTGGGTGAAGATCCCGACCGTACTGGAATAGAAAAATGAAAAAGATCCTGAGTTTACTGATCACAGCGATGATACTCATCACCATCATGCCGATGTATGATGCTTTTAAGGTTGCGGCTGATGAGTATTATTCAATGGGCTGTGAGTACGGTAAATTCGAGGTCTCCTATATCGAAGATGATGGTTCTTTCAGGACCATATCCTGTCATGATTCCTTTGATGAAGCGAAGAAAGCGATGAAATCAAATGAAGATTATGTCGTGCGTTATGGCAAATCATATTCTCCATCCAAGATCGTCGCAATGAATGCCGGTATCGCTTATTCGTATCCAGGCAGAAGGAATTCCTCCATCATGTATCTGTATCAGGATCCTGGTCAGAAGGAGAACAGCCGCTATAAGACGACTTATGTCGCAAATCATTATGAAATGAATTATGTCGAGACCTGTGGAAGCGATGTCTATGATATCTCATCATCAGGAAAAGGATATATCAGAGTCATACTGAATGGCTTTGAAGGATTCACAGATCTGGAATATACCGATCTGGTCCCTTTCAAATTCATCAATAACGGTATCGCCATCTGGTTGGGCGGCAGAAATACGTATGAATCTGAAGACCCGTTTTCGGTAAAGGTCTCTCAGAACTATTTTGAACTGAAAAACAATGGCAATTATACAGACCTGATCTATAACTACTACCGCGCTTATCCAAAGACTGCAACAGACCGCAAGTGTCTTTCCTATTCGATCACAGTGGACAATGGGGATAATTATCTGGCAGCTGGTATGAAGACAGGCCTCAAGTATTATTCAAGTGATGGGATCAACTTTTATACAGATCAGAAGATGAAAAACAAGGTGGCGACAGTTTACAACTACTACCAGTTCCTGCCGCTGCGTTCAAAGACCAATATCACTGCCGATCAGTTTGATTCCTTT